>JASFMO010000433.1:0-3404 GCA_050117535.1 Gemmatimonadales bacterium
GGTAGTCCAGCGTGCGTGCGAGGCTGTCGGCGCTGGCCAGGCGTCTGGGCCCACGGTCGGAGTTGGGGCGGATGAAATAGAGATCGATGAAGACCTGGTAACTGCTGTCGGGTTCGCTGTCGAACGCCACCTCGAGGCGCTGGCCGCGTCGGAGCGGAATTCGATAGGCGATCGCCACGGCCTCGCGCGGATCCAGGTAGCTCTCCTCGCGGTAGGGCGCCGAGATGCTGACGGGAGCGTCTAGCGCCGCCGCTGCGGCGGAGATCCAGTCGCGGCCCAGAGCGGTCTGATCGAGACCCGCTGCCAGCAGGACCTGCTCGTACCGTTCGTGCGGGGTGTAGTGGTGGAGGATCTCGCGCAGCGACTCCTTGCTGCAGGCGAAAATGCCGACGAGCAGCAGGCCGCCAAGCCAGTACCACCTCACTGACAGATGGCTCTTCATGCTCCCAAGTAGGTTCGTCGTTTGCCTCGAGTTCCGTCACTGTGGCGTGCACAGCGGGGCACAAGATCGTCTTATCTTATCTGACGCGCCAGCCGGCGAGACGTTTCACTGCAGGGCCGTAGCGGTGGGAGCGGTCAGGGGGAAGCCCGGTACGCGCTGTCGCACGCTGCCGAGACGCATTCCCGTCATCGGTTGGTACCTTGGGTCTCGGGCGTCTTCCGGGTCCTGTTTCAGGACCTAGGCGCGCCCTGGATATCGAGATTGGTCAGGCCAGCCTGCCTTGCGTACTCGACAACCTCGACGTACTCGTCGCGGGTAATCCCGCGGGAGATCTCGGGATAGTCGAACGCCTTATACATCGGCCGGTACTGCGACATGATGTTGAAGTAGGTGTCCTTGGGCAGGTTGGCCGCGATCCAGTCGATCACCTCTCGAGTCCCGCTCACGCAGTTTGGCATCACCAGGTGACGGATCATCAGGCCCCGGTACAACAGACCATCCGCCGCCGACTTCGCGACACCCACTTGGCGGTGCATTTCCAACAGAGCCGCCTGGGTGGTCTCCGGATAGGTGTCAGCGCCCGAGGAGTACTTCGACGCCATCGCGCTCTCCGCGTATTTGAAATCCGGCAGATAGATGTCCACGATGCCGTCGAGTTTGCGCAGGATCTCCGGCCGCTCCCACCCGCACGTGTTGTAGACCAGCGGTAGCCGCAACCCTCCGGTTGCCGCGATATCGAGCCCCAGCAGGATGTGCGGCGAGTAGTGGGTCGGCGTGACGATGTTGATGTTGTGGCAGCCGATATCCTGCAGGTACAACATCATTTCGGCCAGATCCTCGAGGCTGTGCGGCTCACCCTCTCCGCCCTGGCTGATCTGCCAGTTGATGCAGAAGACGCAGCGCAGGTTGCAATGGCTGAAGAAGATCGTGCCGGAGCCACCGCGCCCGCGCAGGGGCCGCTCCTCGCCGTGATGCGGGTGAAAGGCGGCGATGAACAGTTGGGACGTAGCCTGGCAGAACCCGGGTTGCCCATCGAGTCGCGCGGCACCGCACTGCCTCGGGCAGAGCGAGCACTTCTCCATCAGCTGCCAGAGTTCTTCTCCCTTCCGCCTCAGCTCGCCGCTCCTGTGCAAGCTTAGATAGCCCGGCTCGAAGTCGGGATCGATCTGTGGTGTCTGTGACTGTTTCCGACACGCGGCATTGAGGCAGGGAAAGGTGGAAGTAACGCCGGCCACTGCGGCGGCGGAAAAGACCGATCCGATGAACTTCCGTCTTGACAGCTCTCTCATCGGAAACCCTCCTTGTAGCATTCTGGGGAAGGTCTCCTTCAATCTACCACCGTGCGCGGAGTGCAGGAAGCGCCAGTTTCAAGGCAAGAATCGCGGAGCGCCCCGGCTTAGAGGCATGGGCAATCGAATCCGTGCGCTGCCGTTATCGGTGTCGGTAGGTGATGCGGCCTCGCTCGAGGTCGTAAGGCGACATCTCGACGGTCACCCGATCGCCGACCACGACGCGGATGTAGAACTTCCTCATCTTCCCAGCCAAGGTCGCGAGGATTTCGTGACCGTTCTCCAATTGCACCCGAAACATCGCGTTCGGGAGCGCTTCAGCAACCGTGCCTTCCAATTCGATAGCTTCGCTTTTCGCCATAGGTGATCATTCTCCGTGATCGCGCGAGTAATAGAATACCCCCGTCCAGAGACCTCAGCCTCTAGAAGGGGATCGGCAGAGAAACCTCAAGGTTGGCGCGAGACACGCCTCTGCTACTATAGCGGATCGCCGTGCTCATGCAAGGTGACCGATCAGCCTACGGTGACAGTCTACCCGCTGGTTGGGGTAACAGATCCACCGCCTCCGGTGCGCTCAGTCCTCAGAACTCTCGAATGCCACGTGGTAGTCGTGTGATGAGGCCCGTCACAGGCGTCCGAGACGAAACAACGGCCGAACGATGTACGTCTAGGCTGGTGTAGGCGTCGATGAGCCCCACCGAACCGCAGCACGAGGACGCCGTGCACCGATGAACGTCAGAGCCGATCTCATCCAGGAACTGCGCCTCTCGCTTCGCCGTCTTCGCCGGGCCCCGGCCTTCAGCATGATTGTCATCCTCACATTGGGTGTCGGCATCGGAGCGAACACGGCGATCTTCAGTTTGGTGAAGGGGATACTGCTCGACGCCTTACCGTACAGCGAGTCGGAGCAATTGGTCGGGATCTACTCCTCTGCCCCCGGTATCGGCGAGGAGGTTCTGCCGCAGTCGCCCGCGATCCATTTCACCTACGAGGACGAGGCCCGGCTGATCGAATCGTTCGGGCTGTACAGGGGCTCGGACGTGACCGTGCGTGGGTTCGACGAACCGGTACGGACTCCGGCCATGTTCATGACGGCCGGGACGCTCCCGACACTCCGCGCGCGGCCACTGCTCGGCCGGCTGTTCAGCGTCGAGGACGACACGCCCGGTACGCCACTCACCGCCATCCTCAGCTATGCCTACTGGCAGAGCCAGTACGGTGGCGACCCCGGGGTCCTCGGGCGAACGATCGACATCAACGGTCGAGCGCGTGAGATCATCGGAGTGCTGCCACAAGACTTCCGTTTCTTGCAGTACGATCCAGCTTTGTTCTTCCCCTACCGATTCGATCGCGGCGAGCTCACGGTGAGCAACTTCTCGTACCTGCATGTCGCCCGCCTGAAGGAAGGCGTGACGATCGAAGCGGCCACCGCCGACCTCGCCCGGCTGTTGCCGTTAGCCGTCGAGAAGTTTCCGGGCGGCCTGACGCTCGCCTTCTTGGAAGAGGCACAGGCGGCGCCGCTCGTGCGTCCGTTGCGAGAGACGATCGTGGGCGATGTTGGCGATGTGCTCTGGGTGCTACTCGGGACCGTGGGCATCATCCTGCTCATCGCTTGCGCCAACGTGGCCAACCTGTTCCTGGTGCGATCCGAACACCGAGAGCGTGAGCTGGCG
>JASFMO010000434.1:0-3399 GCA_050117535.1 Gemmatimonadales bacterium
GGCCCGAAGGATCTCTCCGGGCCCCAGTCATCCCATGACGGAATGACGCACGTTGCGAAACAGGACTATCAAGGTACTGAAAAACGCCGGAGCCCGGAAGGGATCTCCCGGGCTTCACGTTCCGTGACGGAACGACGCGTGTGCGACACAGTGCAGAATACCACAGCTAGGACCGGCGAGTCAAGCGACTCTGGAGCAATTGACGGTGCGCCCCCGGTGGGAGTTGAACCCACACGACCGCCGCTCGGCGGCCGTGGCCCACGCTCGAGGGTCTCGACGTCATTGGAGAGAAGGAACAGCACGGCACGGGTCGTGGACGTGGGCGGCTGGCTTCAGGCCCGGAAGAAGGCGAAGAACATCGCCAGCAGCACA
Source organism: Gemmatimonadales bacterium (assembly GCA_050117535.1). Taxonomy (GTDB): domain Bacteria; phylum Gemmatimonadota; class Gemmatimonadetes; order Palauibacterales; family KS3-K002; genus JASFMO01. The sequence continues at coordinate 373 of JASFMO010000434.1, forward strand.
CCGATCTGGCCGATCCAGAAGACGAACATCCAGCGAGTGATACGGCCCTCGAATCTTCCCATCTCCGCCCGCAGGTCGCCGATCTTCGCATCGAACTCACCGCGCAGTTCGGCCAGCCCCGCATTCAGGTCGCCGCGCAGAGCGCTGATGCTCGCGACCATGTCACCACGGAGAGCGCCAATCTCCTCGGCCAGCCGGCTCTCGAACCGGCTGACTGTCAGCTCGATCACGTCACCTCGCGTCTGCACGCTCGCCTCGTTCAGCAAGTCCGCCAGCGCCCGGGCGCCCTCGGACCCGAGCTTCTCCCTCAACACCTCCGGGATCGTAACGATCACCGCTCACCCCCACGTCCGATAGCCCGATCTTACGCTCGCCGCGGGCAGGCGAGCAACGGTCACGAGGAAGCTGGAGGGTTGGCATCAACGACCTGTCAAATCAAAGGGTGCGGCGGTTGGATGCAGGCGTTTGCCGTACCGAGAAAAACATAACATATTAACTGTGATTTACGCGAGATGGGCTGAGGACGAGAGTGGATCCTACTGCTCGGAGTCCTCGCAGTGGCAGTACTCGATATACCTACCGAGTGCCTCAACTGGGCTTTCCAGTCGACCAGAAAGCTCGGTTGTGCAGAATTCCCAAAGACAAGCCGGTTGCCCGGACGAGCTCGTGCTCCACCTCGTTGTGTTCTTCAGCCGCTGGAAAACCATTGACCCTTTGTAGGAGATCTCGCCGTGAAGAACTACAGGTATCTCATTATGGCGCTTGTTGTCGGCGCGGCCGCCGTCGCGGCGGTAGCCGCCTGCGAGAGGGGCATGCCAGTAGAGCCGATAGAGGAACAGCCCGCGGTGGAGGGGATCGTTCCAACGGCAGATGTAGCTGGCGTTGACGCAACTGAACAGCTCTATGCCTGCTACTCGGGAGGGGGCAACGTCTACCGTATTAGGGAGCGCGGCCTGCCCGTTGATTGCCGCGCGCCGGGCGACGTGGAGTTCAGCTGGAACGAGCAGGGCCCGCCAGGCCCGCAGGGAGACCCGGGCCTTTCAGGCATTCAGCGGGTTTCGAACCCGGGGACAGTACCCGGCAACACGGCGTTGTACAATGTCAACGTCACATGCCCAACCGGCAAAGTCGTTCTGGGAGGTGGGTTTGGCGGCATTCCGTCGAACATTCGCTTGATTGCTTCCTGGCCCGTCGGCAACCCGCCCAACCAGTGGTGGCTTGCGGTGGAGAACACAACGTCGACTCCGACTCAGATCACGGCGTGGGCGATCTGTGCGTACGCCGGTAGCTGAGCGGCTGGTGCTGGTCCAGGCGAAAAGCGTTTAGCGACTCAGATACAGTTCAGATGCACGTCGGAGAGTGCGAGTCGTGGTATTTGTACCTAGACTAATGGGCCGCACGCTGTGCCGCAGCCTCGGTACTGGCAGCGGCAATGCATACATAGGCCATCCAGCGGAGGCTCGTGGTCTCGTGCCTACACACTTTCCCGAAGACGTCCGCAACTTCGTCGAGTCCACCGAGTGGACATTCGCCAAGACCTACGCCGCAACCTGGCCGCACGAGTACGTCGTGCGAGATGAAGAAAACGCCTCGATGATCCTCGCGCTGGCGCGGCATATCTTCGAGCACGGTATCGAGGGGCGATTCTACTCTCAAGTCCGCAAATACCACCACGAGGGCGGCAAGGTCTACTGGTCCATGGACGCCACGCCGGAGGCGACGACGCTGATCAACCGTTGCGACGAGTCTCAGACCTACGAGGCTCGGCTCGCGGCCGGCACTTTGCCGAAGGGGCGGTAGCTGCACGGGCGATTGACTTCTCGCCCAATCCTGGGTGCGTGAGGGTGCCGGAAAGCTAGACATTCCGCGGCTTGCGGCCTATCATGCTTGAGAACGTGGCCGGCCGATCACCGGCGACGCAAGCAGCCGGCGAGAAGGCCCTCCACAACAAACGGTCCAGTCGAGCCCTCTGGCATCGGCGCGATGTCAGAGCCAGCCGATAGTATCGAGAAGAGACCGGACTCGCCCCGGTCCAGGCAGTGACACCTTTCAACCACGGGTGCGCCATGGACCTCTGCCAACAGTGTGGAACCGAGCTGAGCGGTAAGCCCAACCCTTTCCTGCGCTGTCCCGCCTGCCGATTCGAGAACGACGACGGCGGTTACGAGTTCGACTGCGGCGATCGGTCGCAGGCGGAGTGCGACTGCTGCGAGGAGCGCATGTGCCGGCACGCCGGCGCGGCGCTGGGGTGAAAAACGCCGGAGCCCGGAAGGATCTCCCGGGCTCCACGTTCCGTGACGGAACGACGCATGTTGGCCATACAGTACTCAGAAGGTACAGCACTCACGCGAGAAACGTCAAGCCACCGCGTGATATGTGGCAGTGTGCCCCCGGTGGGGGTCGAACCCACACGACCTTGCGGTCGCCTGTATGGCCTACAGGTGCGTCTACCAGTTCCGCCACGGGGGCACCTTAGCCGTGAGATGGCGAGAACCTGACTCTTAGCACCATGCGGCCAAACAGCCTCACAGACCGCGATCAGTCTACGACGGCCGTCTCAACGAACCGTCAACGGGAAATGGGTGAGCGTGAGCTCACGGGGTGGATGGATAGGGACGATGCCTGAGAAGATCAGCAAAGCCCAGCGCTGGCTCGACCTCGTCGTCTTCCTGCTGCGGCACCGCCTGCCGGTGACCGTCGAGCAGATCATGGAGAACGTGCCCGGCTACGCCGGCGATTGGGCGACGGAAGACGAGACCAAGCGCGCCAACATGCGCCGCAAGTTCGAGCGGGACAAAGACGAACTGCGCGCCCTAGGCATCCCCATCGAGACGGTGGAGTACACCGTCAGCTACGGCCGGGAAGAGCTACAGGGCTATCAGCTGAAGCCGAAGCAGATGTACCTACCCAACCTGGTGATCCAGCGAGCGGGTGAAGACGCATCGGAAAACCAGCGGCCCTCCGGCCACGATTGGAAGATGCCGACGGTGAAGGCGACGCCGCAGACATGGTCCGCCTTCGCCCGGG
>JASFMO010000435.1:0-3382 GCA_050117535.1 Gemmatimonadales bacterium
ACGCTGGTCTCCGCGGCAGCGGGTTACGGCAAGAGCACGCTCGTGTGCGGCTGGCTCGACGGCCTGGATGGTCGAAGCGCGTGGCTGTCGCTGGACGAGAGCGACAACGACCTCCGGGGGTTCCTCCACTACGTCGTCGCGGCGGTCCAGAGCGTCTTTCCCTCGGCGATGCGGGAGACGGAGGAATTGCTCGAGGCCGCCAGTTTACCGCCGCTGTCGTTCATTGCCGGCGCGCTGATCAACGACCTGGACGAACTGGAGGAGCCGTTCGTCCTGGTCCTCGATGACATTCACCGCATCAACGAGCGGTCGGTGAACGAATTGCTGGCCGAGTTGCTGACCTTCCCGCCGCGTGGCTTTCACCTCATGTTGTTGGGCCGACGCGATCCGTTCCTGCCGATCGCGAAGCTGCGTGCGCTGGACCAGGTCACCGAGGTTCGGGTCGACGACCTGCAGTTCGGGGCGGACGAGACGGCGTCGTTCTTGAAGAACGCGCTGCGGGCGGAAGTGGATGTCGGTGTGGCCCGTGCCTGGTCGGAGGCGACGGAGGGGTGGGTGACGGGCTTGCGTCTGGCAGCCCTCGCGCTTCCGGACAGCGGGCTGATCGCCGATGATCCCTTCAAGCCGTGGAAGAGCCGGCGCCACGCGATGCAGTTCCTGCTGAAGGAGGTGCTCGAGCGGCAGGAGCCGTCCGTCCTCCATCACTTGTTGAGCAGCTCGATCGCCGATCGTTTCTGCCCTTCGTTGTGCGACGTGCTGCGTGAGCCCGCGGAGGAGCGGGGTTCGGACGGACTGGACGGGCAGGAGTTCGTTGCCCGGCTGGAGGAGGCCGGTTTGTTCCTGATCCCGCTAGACGCTGAGCACCGCTGGTTCCGCTACCACCATATCTTCCACGACCTGCTCCGCGAGGAGATGAAGCGTCGTTTCAGCAACGAGGCGATCGCCTCTCTGCACGTGAGGGCGAGCGAGTGGTTCGAGACCGAGGGCCTGATCGAAGAATCGCTGAAACACGCCGTAGCGGCCGATGACATTGATAGGGCAGCGCAACTCGTCGAGCGTAATGGAGAGGATTTGCTCGACTCTGACTATTGGTACGTCCTGGAGACGTGGTTGTCGCTACTACCGCGTGAGGCCCAACAGCAGCGATTGGGGCTGTTGCTGGCTCGAGCGTGGGTCCTGTATTTCAAGTCCGAGTTCGAGGAGCTTGTGGCGCTGCTGGAAGATGCTGAGCGACTGCTGGGCGATGGTCCGGAGCAACAAGCCCAGCGCGGCGAGATCGATTTCTTCCGCGGGGTCATCTGCTTCTTTCAAGGTGAGGGCGCCAGCGGTCAGAAGTACCTCGAGGGTGCTCTGGACCGGATTCCCATGTCTTATGACGTGCGTCGTGGCGAGGCCGAGGTCTTCCACTCGCTTGCGGTTCAAATGGTGGCAGGGAAAGAGCAGGCCGTTAAGACGTTGGACGCTCTGCTCAACTCGGATCCCCCGCCCACCATTAGGAGGGGCGCCGCTCTGCTGGCTGCGCACACCTATATGCAACTCATTTCTGGGGATCTGGCGAGCGCCAGGCGGTACGCACAGCGATTCGAGCAGGCTGCCGAACAACTCGGCCCCGCGCACTTGAAGGCTTGGAGCGACTGTCTTCAGGGCCTAACCGACCTCTATCGGTATGAGCTGGACGCCGCCGTCGAGCATTTGGAGAGTGCGGCGGACCGGAGGTTCCAGTTTGACACGAGGGCGGCGCTGGACTCTCTGGCCGCGCTGATGCTGGCCTATCAGGCTGGAGGGCAACCGAACAAGGCCCAGGTGACGCTGCAACAGCTCCAACACTTCGCTGTCTCCCTGGATAATCCGGAACTGTCAACCCTGGCCGACTCCTGTGCGGCACGGCTCGCCATCTCGCAGGGACAAAAGGAGCACGCCATTCACCGGCTCGAGGCTAACACTTCCATGTCTCCGGAGCCGATGCTCTTTTGGCTGGAGATTCCAGCCGTCACCTGCTGTCGGGCGCTGATCGCCGAAGGCTCGGCTGCCAGTTTGGAGGAAGCGGAAGCGCGGCTGCGCGAGTACGTCGAGCTGAACGAGGCCCATCACAACACCTACCGTCTGATCGAGATACTCTGTCTGCTGGCGATCGCCTGCCAGTCGCAGGGGAAGGCCGACGAAGCGCTGGTCGTACTCGAGCGTGCCCTGGCGCTCGCCGAGCCCGGTAGTTTCATCTTCCCGTTCCTTGAGCTCGGCGCGCCGCTGGCCGACCTGCTCCGGCGCCTGTTGGCGGAAGGTCTCGGGGACGCGGACTTCATCAAACGGATTCTCACGACCCACTATGAACGGACCAGCCTCACGGACGCGGCGGCTCCTGATAGGGCTCGTGAGGCGGCTCGGGCTGATCAACCGCTTCCGGATCCGCTGACGTCCCGAGAGCTCGAGGTGCTATCACTCCTGGGCGAGGGCCTGTACCAGAAGGAGATCGCGGAGCGGCTCTTCGTTTCGACCGAAACGGTGAAGACCCACGCCAAGCACATCTACCAGAAGCTGGGCGTCCGCGATCGGCGCGCTGCGGTCGAGAATGCCCGCGCCCTCGATTTGCTCGACCCTCAGTAGCACGCGGCCAGTCTGTCCCACCCAGTCCTCACAATTCGCTAGCCGAGGCCGAGTCCCCCGTCACGGGTGATACTGAATATCCCCCGTGTCCGGGGATTCGTCTGACTTCGGCGACGAGTATCGTGCGACAGTTGCAGTATGAGAGGTCCAGAGCCGTCAACACGTCAATACGAAGGACGAGGGCAGTGCCTGACCGTTACCAACACCTGCGTGTCACGTTCTCCGGACCGGGAAGCTACCGCATCTTCGTCGAGGGATTTCTCGAACAAGAGCTGTCCGACCGACTCGGGGGCATGCGCATTACCCCGATGAGTCGGGAGGATGGTTCGCGGATCACGACCTTGACGGGCCAGATCCATGATCAGGCCGAACTGATGGGGATATTGAACGCGCTCTACGAGATTCACGTTCCAATCCTCTCTGCGGAGCTCGTCGATCAGGTCTCTGAGCGAACTGGCGAGGCCGGCTAGTGTGGCGAGGAAGCTGCGATGACGAATAATCGCAGCTCAGCTGGGAGAGAGAGATGAGACTCAACCTCACGGTCGCCATTGCGAGTGCCGCCGTGTTGCTCGCAGCCGGCGAAGCGCAAGCACAGGATTCCCACTACTGGACGTTGCAGTTCGGGCCGCGCTCGTCGTTGCTGGGGGGCGCGGTCATTGGCAGCGTGAACGATGTCAGCGCCACCTTCTACAACCCCGGCGGCCTGAGCGTGGCCGAGAACGTGAGCTTTCTTCTGAGTACCAACGTATTCGAGCGCACGTCGTTCCGGCTGGAGGATGGC
>JASFMO010000436.1:0-3377 GCA_050117535.1 Gemmatimonadales bacterium
GAGCCACCCATGGCACCATATAGTACACGCCATGTTCTGCCAGAAAGTCCGTATTGACCCAGGTGAAGGCCACGGCGCTCGACGTGATCGCCCGCACTCCGTGGACCAGTTCAGCCACCGAGAGGCGCGATTGCGGACCGGTGGCGTTGTAGACACCGGAGCTCTCTTCCTCGATCATACGGATCATCCACTCGGTCAGATCCCGCACATCGATGTACTGGACCGGATCGTCGCGATCTCCAGGCGCCAGCACTTCGCCGCCCACGTCGACCCGCGCTACCCAATAGGTGAGTCGGTCGTTCGGGTCGCCGGGGCCTAAGATGTAATGCGGGCGAACGATGATCGCTCGGTCGGGAAACGCCTTCTGAGCTTCCAGTTCAGACAGCGCCTTGTTGACTCCGTAGTTGCTCGCCCCGCCCCCGTCGGGATCGGGCTCCAGTCGCGGCGGCACCGACTCCGTGATGCCGCGACTCCGGTAGGGGAAGTACACACCCGTGGATGACGTGTAGAGATAGTATTCCACCGAATCCTGGAGCAGTTGCGCGGAGTCGCGTACCCACGCGGGGTTCGTCGCGGAGTTATCGATCACCGCATCCCACTCGCGTCCTCCCAGCGCCGTCAGATCGCCATCGCGATCGCCGATCAGTCTTTCCACCTTGTCGAATACTTCCGGGAACAGATACGGAATCGTGCGACCGCGATTGAAGATCGTAACCTCGTGACCGCGCTCGAGCGCGTACCGAATCTGATAGGGACCCAAGTAGGTCGTCCCACCGAGGATCAGAATGCGCAGCGACTTCGCCGCCGGTGCCGCCGCCGCTCCGAGGCCACCCGGCTTTCCGAACCCAGCCAAACCGAGGGCGCCGGTGGCCAAAACCGATCTCTGCAAGAACTCGCGACGCGATGTCGACATCTCTCATCCTCCCCGACCATCGATGAAGCACTCAAGAAACCGTCCGGCGTTCGGGCCGAAGCCTCAGCCGTCGCCTTCTCCGCTCGTGTGCCACGCCGCGAGCACTTCCTTCTCGCGCTCCGACGGCAGTCCGGCCCGCGGGTTCGAGCGGCGCTCCTCCGGCAGCGCGCTCCACCAGGCGAGCGTTTCCCGGGCCGTCACAGCCAACGGTCGGAACGTCAACCCATTGGCGATGGCCCTGTCGCGGCTGACGCTCCCGTACCCCTCGTTCCCCTCCTGCGGGAGCCAGGCCGGCATATCGGACCACGCCCGTATGCCTTGCTCCGCCAGGAACCCCTCAGCCACCCAGGTGAACGATATCTCGTTGCTGACCACCGCCCGAACACCGTACAACATCTCCGCCATGGATAGATGCGATCGAGGCCCGACGGTGTTGTAGGTTCCCGTCACGTCCTCCTCGGCCAAGCGGACGCACCACTCCGAGACGTCGCGCGCGTCGATGTAGCGTACCAAGCGCGGGGGATCGCCCGGTGCGAGGACTTCGCCGCCCCGCGCGATCCGCACCGGCCAGTAGGTCCAGCGATCCGTCCGGTCGCCGGGCCCAACGATCAGTCCCGGGCGCAGAACCGTCGCCCGGCCTGGAAACGCGCGCTGCGCCTCTCGCTCACACAAGACCTTCCTGCCACCGTACGTTCGGCTGCTGACCTCCTCGACCATCGGGTCCGCCAGTTCGCGCACCGGCGCCGTCTCGTCCATCCCGTGCTCGGGGAACCCCTGGTATACAGAGAGCGTGGAGATGTAGATGTACTGGCCGGCGCTGTCTTTCAGAAGTTGCGCCGAGTCGCGCACCCACCGCGGAATCGATGCCGAGTTATCGATCACCACATCCCACTCGCGTCCCTTCAGGGACTCGAGATCGCCGTCCCGGTCGCCCCTCAGTTTCTCGACTTCCGGGAAGAGATGGGGATTTGTTTGCCCCCGATTGAACAGCGTAATCTGATGGCCCCGCGCCAACGCGTACCGTACCTGATGGGGTCCGATGAAGCCCGTGCCTCCCAGGATCAGAATACGCAGGGGCCGACCTCGCGGGGCCGCAGGCGCGCCGCCAGCCTCGGCTCGACCCAACCCGCCAAGCGCGAAGGCTCCGGCAAGGGCAGCAGACGTCTGAAGAAACTCTCTTCGGTTCGAAGGCATCATCCCCTCCTCGGGGCCAGGGAGCGCCGCGACGATCTCGCGCGGCCGCGGTCAGGGCGCCCGACGTCGCCGGACGCCCGCTCCAGCTGAACGACTTCACACGCAGGCCGGAGAGACAAATTAGGAACGCCGTGTGGTGCCGACCAGCCTCCCGAACCGTCGCCCTTCGGCAGCGCGTCGCAGGGGCACGTTTGACCGTCCGCGCGGCGACCGTCTAGATTCCGCGCGCTAGACCCGATTGATGAAAGGGAGGTGTGCTCGTGCGGTACCTCGCGTTCATGCTGTTCGTGGTCCCTTCGTTTCCATTGACGGCCGTGGCTCAGACCGAAGAGATCGATGCCGCGGTGGAGCGGCTCGCCCCAGAGATCATCCAGCTTCGACACCACATCCACCAGTATCCGGAATTGGGCAATCGGGAGTTTGAGACCGCCAAGCTGATCGCTGCGCACTTGGAGAAGCTCGGTTTCGATCGAGTGGAAACAGGAGTGGCCCACACCGGCGTCGTCGGCGTCCTCCGCGGCGGCATGTCAGGGACAGTCGTCGCCGTGCGCGCTGACATGGATGCCCTGCCCGTCACCGAAGACACACCTTATCCGTTCAAGTCCACCGTTCGCACCACCTACCTCGGCCGCGAGGTGGGAGTCAGTCACGCCTGTGGCCACGACATCCACACGGCGGTCCAACTCGGCGTCGCCTCGGTGCTGGCTTCGATACGCGACGAGATTCCTGGAACGGTGAAGTTCATCTTTCAGCCCGCCGAGGAGGGGCCCCCGCCCGGCGAGCGCGGCGGCGCGCCGCTCATGGTAGAGGAGGGCGTACTGGAAAACCCGAGACCAACGGCCATCTTCGGGTTGCACACCAATCCCGAACTGGAAGTCGGCGACGTCGGATACACCCTGGGGCCGGCCCTCGCCTCCTCCGACCAGTTCCGAATCGTGATCCGTGGGAAACAGTCGCACGGGGCCTCGCCCCACCTGAGCATCGATCCGGTCGTGATGGCCGCGCAGGCCGTCATGGCATTTCAGACGATACGCTCGCGGAACCTGCCGCCGCTGCAACCCAGCGTGATCTCGGTGGGGATCATCCGCGGCGGCGAGCGCTTCAACATCATCCCGGCAGAGGTTCGTTTAGAGGGTACGGTGCGGACCTACGACGATGACGTACGGAACGACATCGAACGGCGGCTGGAAGAGATCTTGGCCGGGATCACACAGGCCGGAGGGGGCACCTACGAGCTCGAATACGAGCGGGGTGCGCCCCCGACGATCAA
>JASFMO010000437.1:0-3374 GCA_050117535.1 Gemmatimonadales bacterium
GACGGAGGTGTTGAGCGGCAAACGCGTTAGCCTCGACGCCGAAGAGGCACTCATCGCCCTCGCCGTGAGCACCACGTCGAACCCGTCCGCCGAGGCCGCCCTGGATCGACTCAGTGAGCTACGCGGTTGCGAGGTCCACATGACCCACATGCCCACGCCCGGCGATGAGGCCGGACTCAGGAAGCTCGGCGTGAACCTCACCAGCGAGCCGGACTTCGCCACGAAGAACTTGTTCATGGGGTGAGGTGGCCGGCCGGCTTCGGGCTTGAATTCAGGCCTGAGTTGATGCCCTGCGGGGCGCCTTTGCTAGGAGCCATTCGGACCCAAAAATGAGAGCCCGACCATGAACCTCGCTCGTTTCCCTCGTCGCCGATACACGGAAGGCTGGACCCCGCTCGAGCACCTTCCCCATCTGACCCAGTACATGGGCGGCCCTCACATCTTCATCAAACGGGACGACCTGCTGGGTTTGGCGGGAGGCGGTAACAAGACCCGAAAACTGGAGTTCCTGGTAGCGGACGCTCTTCGACAGGGAGCCGACACCCTCATCACCGTAGGCGCGGTTCAGTCCAACCACTGCCGCCTCACCCTGGGGGCCGCGGTGAAGGAAGGGATGAGGTGCAGGCTCGTCATCGAACAGCGAGTGCCCGACTCCTACGATTACGATGCCACCGGCAACAACTTCCTCTTCCGCCTCCTGGGTGTGGAGAAGACCACCGTGGTGGATCTGGGTACCGACCTGGGTGCCGCCATGCAGGCCGAGGCCGATGAACTGGAAGGAGAGGGGAGGAAGGGGTACGTCATTCCCGGTGGCGGATCAAACCCTCTCGGCGCCTTGGGCTACGTCTCCTGCGCCCAGGAGATCCTCGCTCAGGCCTTCGACAAACGCCTGCAGTTCGAGCATCTGGTGTGCGCGAGCGGGAGCGGGGGAACCCACTCGGGCTTGCTGGTGGGCCTGGGTGCGATGAGCAGCGAGATTCAGGTGACGGGGATCAGCGTCCGCCGTCCCGTGGCAGAGCAGGAGGAGCTGATCGGTGGGCTGGTCACCGAGACCCGGAAGTTCTTGGGTCTACCGTCCGAGCTGTCTCAGGGCGAACTGAAGATCTTCGACGACTACGTGGGACCCGGATATTCCCTGCCAACGGAGGAGATGGCCGAAGCCGTGCGGATCTTCGCCCGGACCGAGGGGATTCTCTTGGATCCGGTCTACACGGGGAAGGCGGCGGCCGGGTTGCTGGACCTCATCCAGAAGGGACACTTCCAGCAGAGTGAGAAGGTCCTCTTCCTTCATACCGGCGGGTCTCCGGGGCTGTATGCCTACCAGGACGTGATCCTAGACTGAACCGTGCTCTATTCGGCGGGCACATTCAACTTCGATCGAGAGCCGACCCTGGGTTCGCTATGACTGAGACAGTCGATAGTCGAAAGGCCGTAGTGGTTACCGGTGCGTCCCGAGCCCTCCGCGATTTCCGGCGCACTGTGGTTGGAGGCTCGCGGCGTTTCGGTGGGATAAGAAGAACCAGCAGACCTATCGTTTGCCTGCTGGTTGTCAAACTCACATATTGAATCATCCACGGGTGATGGGCTGAGGACGAGATCGACTCCCCGTCGAACAGGAGTCCTCAGTTGCTGGCAGCAACAGATTTATCCGCTCGCCCAAAAAACTGGCCTGCCTCACCGACCAGAGGGGATAGCTTCACCCCACCACTTCTGAGGGCACCAACGGCACCGCCTTGCCGTTGGGTTCGACGTCGCTTGTCCAAGGCTGTGACCACCGCTCCGTCTCCCAAGGAAGTTCTGATGAGATTTCGAAATCGGTTGGACTCGTCCGTAACGGTTGCGTGCGCGCAGAACATCTTGGTCGCCTGCATATTGGCTGGATTCCTACTCGCCGCACCCGTGGCCGCGAGCGGCCAGGTCGTGAGCGGCAAACTGACCGGTGTCGTCACCGATGCGCAGACGGGCGAGCCGGTCGCCGGTGCGCGGGTCAACCTGGAAGGCACCGGGCTGGGGTCCGTGTCATCGGAGAACGGCCGCTACTATCTGCTAAACGTTCCACCCGGCAGCCATTCGGTGGTGGCCGAGTTGATCGGCTATCAGACGCTGCGGGTAGAGAACGTCCTCGTCGTGATCAACGCGACTCGAACGCTGGACCTGCCGCTGACCCCGCGCCCGATCGCCGTGGACGAGATTGGGGTCAAGGCGGAAGCGACGCCGTGGGTCGACGTAAGGCGACGCGGCAGCACCGACCTGATCACCGACCAGCAACTGCAGAACCTGCCCGTCTATACGGTGGAGGAGGCTCTGGAGTTGAAGCCGGGCTACTTCACCGTGCCGGACAACGAGAACATCCTCGCCTATAACGAGAAATGGCGCGGCATCACGTCGGTGCGGGTTCGCGGTGGCCGGAACGGCGAGACCTCGACGCTGATCGACGGCATCCCGGTCGACAACTTCGTGTTCGGTGGGCCAGGGCTCTCGTTGACGAAGGCGGCGGTCAGCCAGGTCACGTTCCGTAAGGGCGGCCTGCCGGCGCAGTACGGCAACGCGCTGTCGGGTGTGGTCGACATCGCGACGAAGGAGCCGTCATCGAACCTGGCGGGCGGCTTCGAGTATCAGACGTCGAAGTTGGCCGGAGCGCTGGGCAGTACGCCAGACGAGTTAAACGACTTCGACTTCCTCGAGGGCTACCTGAGCGGGGCGATACCGGAAACCGACGATAGGCTACGATTCTTGTTGGCGGGGCGAAAGCAGTCGGGCGCGACGCGCGTGCTGGAGTTCGATGACGAAGTGCTCGATCCGAGCGGTCCGCCCGTGGACCCGCGGAGCCCGCCGAACCAGTGGGACGTGTTCGCCGGGTGGCGGGCGTTCGGTTTCGACGACGAGCAGCAGATCTACGCGAAACTGCAGTATCTGTTCACGCCGAACACGAAGTTTAACGTCTCGTACGTCGGCCAATCACGGCAATACCAGCGGTACGATTCTGGATTTCTGCTCACGTATGACGATCCGTTGGAGTCGCCTATCATCGACACGCCGATGGATACCCTCGCTATCCAACGCTTGGATGAGAAGGACGTCGTGTTGGGTTCGCTGCAGGAGAAGCGTCAACTTTACGTTGGCGCGCTCAATCACGTGATCGGCCGGACGTTTCTGAGTATCAACGCGGGAGTTTTCAAGCAGCGGCGACTGAACTGCAACTTTTTCCAGGGTGTCTGTTTGGCGGACAACTTCGCCAGCGTGAGCTGGACGGACGGTAGTTTCGTGTCATCGGGGTATACGCGCGACCACCCGACAGCGGGAACGGACCTGTTCTATGGCGGTGAAGACATCGCAACTTACCTCCTGCGGGCCGATGTACAGTCGCAGGTAAG
>JASFMO010000438.1:0-3365 GCA_050117535.1 Gemmatimonadales bacterium
CGCCGAGGGTAGCATGATCGATATCGTCATCGATCGCGAGGGCACGGGCAGCGAGTATCCGACGTACAGGATCTTCGCACCGACGGCAGAGTGGGCCGACACACACTGGATCCTGCTCAACGGCTATCTGAATTTCTTCCCGCAGCAGGATCGGATGATGACCTTCGCGTTTGACACGCTCAAGCAGAAGGACCTCACCGAGACACCGCAGCAGCTTCTCGCCGAGCAAAAGGACCCCGAAGAAATGAACTACGCCGAGCTCGGCCGCTTCATCGAGTCCATCCAGCGGTCAGGCGGCGACGCGCGCAAGCTGGAAGTCGAGCGCATGCTCAAGATCGCCGTTCCGCTCGCCTGTCTGGTCGTCGTGCTGTTCGGTTCCGCTCTCGGCAACAGCACCGGGCGCGCCGGTCCGGCGATGGGAGTTGGGATCGCGCTGGGCACGGTGCTGATTTACCTGCTGATCGTCAGGGTGGCTCAGGGCATGGGCGCCGGCGGAGTCATCCCGCCACCGCTCGCCGCCTGGTTGCCCAACTTCCTGTTTCTGGGTATTGGCTTGGGGCTCTTGTGGCGGACGAGCACCTGAGAGCGACGAGGTCAGCCCACCGCGATGGGCTCCAGCAGCGAGCCGCCGCCCGCCCGCTCGTCCGCCGTCAGCAGTAGCTCCTTTGGCTCGCCACCATCTTCGGGGTGGCTGGCCATGCCGACGGCCAAGCTCGCACCACCGCCGGCCAAATCACGCGCCGATTCATAGGTGGCGAGCACCCGCTGCGCGGCCACACGACTTCCCTCCAGGTCGGTATCGGGAAGCAGGATCCCAACACCGCGGTCGCCGAACATGCCCAACACATCCAGCAGCCGACAACAGTCACGCGCTTGCCGCGCCACTTCCTGCGCTGCCCGGTCGTCCGGTTCCTCCAACTTGAACAGAGCGATTCCCAGCGGAGATTTGCGGCGACGAGCTCGCTCGAGCTCGGCCTCCAGCAGCAGAGCGAACCCCAACTTGTTGTAGCAACCCGCGACTTCGGTCTTGAGGTTCTCGATCTCCAGCGACTCGGCCTTGCTGAGAAACGGGAGCTCCGCCTTGCGCCTCAGGCGTACCGGGCCCTCGCTGATCGTGACCGCTTGGGTAAGGGATTCCAGGTAGTAGAGCTCGACCGCACGTCGCGCCGAGGCCGACAACTGCTCGGCTAGTTCCCGCGCCGACTCCTTGCCCTGGCCGGGCTCGTAATTGTCAATCCGCAGCGACGCCAGCCGCAATCCGAGCGCCAGATCGCGCGCCGTGTTCGCGGCTATGGCACGGAGATCTTGTGCCGCACCCTTCTCAGGTCTCATACCGTACACGCCCCCAACGGGCTCGAGCACCGAGCCTGGACCCAACTCTCGACCCGACCGCGGGAGCCGTACGCTAAACCGGACACCCCGACGGGTTTCGCGCCTCCCACGTCAACCCACACCAGGGACAGAAGTAGTGCTCCATCTCGGCGCTGGTCGCAAGCCAACGCCCGTTCCGCGACCCCGTGTGCAGCATCGTGTGGCACCGGGCACAGTGCAGCGGCTTGCCCTCTTGATGCAAGGCCCTGAGATTCTCGTGCTCCGCGGGCGTGTAAGGTCTGATCGTGAACGCCAACTCGTGGTCGTGCCGGCGCGTACAACGCAGAACGATCCTCGAGCCGGCGCTACCGTTGTGGCTGAACTCCTTGAGACTGGTCAGAAATTTGCCTTTGCAGCCTGGATATATGCAGTCGATGGCTATGTCTCGCGTGACGAATGCCCGTTTCGCCGCCTCCGCAATGTCGCGGCGCCCGTTTCCATTACGCGTACCGCCGTGCATGCCGAATGACCGCTGCAGCCGGCCCGGGTCATCGTCCCGGGCCGCCCAGCGCCGCCTCAACCCCACCACATTGAATCTGCTCCACATGATATCGGCTTTCTGTTTGTCCTCTCCGGCCGGCGCACGGCCGGCATCGTTTCGCTACCAGGCGCCGCGGCGACTGCTGCGGACGCACCGCACCTGAGGGCAGGAAACCTGCCAGTCCGGTGGCCCCCAAGAACGGACGGCCTATACTATTGTTTGAAAATAACTTACGGTGATTGGTCCGCTGAACAGCGACGTCACGTTCGCCTCGGCAAACACCCGAAATCGGTCATATTACCCGAATCGCGTGTCCGATCGGGCCATAGCCCG
Organism: Gemmatimonadales bacterium; assembly: GCA_050117535.1. Classification (GTDB taxonomy): domain Bacteria; phylum Gemmatimonadota; class Gemmatimonadetes; order Palauibacterales; family KS3-K002; genus JASFMO01. Next base: position 2,186 of record JASFMO010000438.1, read on the forward strand.
GTTCACCGGGCGAGTGGCTTCCCCCCGGCCAGCCGCTCGTCTTGCCAGCGCCGCTCCAGCGCATCGAACTCGGCGACCAGCGCTCGGCGCCGTTCCACCAACTCGCGCCGCCGCGTGCTCCGGCGGATCGAATGCCAGAAGACGAGGACGTCTTCGCGTACGACCTTCCAGCGGTTGCGCCAGGCGAGCGCGACGAGGCCGAGCAGCGGCAGCAGAACCGCCGCTACGATCAGAGTTCGCAGACCCCAATACCACCAGGCAACCGTCAGGTAGATCGCGTAGGTGAGCGGAAACGCCAACATCGCCGTTCCCAGCTTGAGGCTGGCGACGGCTTCGTAGGCGGGTTTGTAAAGGCCGAGGCTGGCGCGCGGCGACTTGTAGGGCACGTACCAGAGCAGCGTACCGAGCCAAGCCAGCGGCAGCCCGACGAGCAACACGAAGCCCTGGTGGAGCACGTACTTCGCGACGCCGAGGGCCGCAAACCGCCCGGGAAGCTCCCCCTCGCGCACCCCGAGGGCAGCCAGCTGCTGCCGGTAGGCGAGCACCGTGGCGCCGAGCTCGGAGTAACGCTCGGGTTGGGTGACGTAGAGCCAGGCCAACGGCTCGGCGAACCGCTGCAGTCGGCGAAGGCGGGGCGCGAGGGCCACCCGGTCGCGGGGCCCGGCGAGTCCCTTCTCGGTCGAATAGAGCGACTCGGCGGCCTCCAACAGGAGGCGGTCTTCACGGGTCGGAAGATTGAGCGTCACCCTCTCGAGCGCCTCGCGCATCACGGAGGTCAACGCCTCGACGGCCGACCACTCGTCGCTCTGCCGCGCCTGCCGCCAATCCCCGACCTCCATCGGCTGCCCGATGGCGACGGCGACCTGGCCTCGAAAGGCGTGCTTGCGCTCGTACGTCAACCCAACGGGAACGACTCGGAGCCCCAGTCGCCAGTCGCAGGCTTCTTCCGCTTCCAGTGCGATGCGTGCCGCGCCGGTCTTCAGCTTGGCCAGGCGCGACTCGGAGTGGCTGAGGCCTTCGGGGAACACCAGCACGGCCTCGTGGCTTCGCAGCGCCTGGATCGCGGCCTCGAACGTGCTTTCGTTCCTCCATGTCTCGCCGGGATAGTCCTGGGGTCGATAGACCGGTAGGGCGCTGAGTCCGCGCAGCGCGTGCCCGATCAGCGCTTGCTCGAATAGCG
>JASFMO010000439.1:0-3357 GCA_050117535.1 Gemmatimonadales bacterium
CACCGACTGGAAGGCCGCCGCTACATCTATAGCCCCACCGTTCCCCACGCAACGGCCTCGCGGTCGGCGATCCGGAACGTGACTCGGACCTTTTTCCGCGGTTCGCCATCCAAGGCGATCCTCGCGCTTCTCGGAATCTCCAAGCTTTCGCCAGATGAGTTGGACGAGATCGCCAGGTGGATAGAAGAAGAGAAACAGTCGCATGAGTCCGATTCTGGTTAATCCGTACTCGACACTCGTGATCGACCTCTTCATCGACGTCCTATTGAAGGGATCGATCGTACTGGGTATGGCGGGCGTGGCAACGTGGCTGTTGCGGCGCACCTCGGCGGCGGTGCGGCACCTGGTTTGGAGCCTTGCCCTGGGTGCGTTGCTGGCTCTCCCCTTCCTCGAGGCGACGCTGCCGGGGTGGAGGTTCGAGCCGCTCTATGTGTCAGTGCAGGCGAGCAGTGCGGGCATTGATGAGAGCTTGCTAGCCGATTGTGACTGGGGGTGCGCGAGCGCTGAGCGTGACGAGTCGTCAGCGGCCGCACGGACGGGAGGTTCGAGTGGCCCTGTGCTTGGGACGCCCGCCGCCGAGGCCGGCGTGGGGTCGACGGAGCCGACCGGGGCAGGGGCGAGCTTGGCGGGCATCGCGCTGTTGTTGTGGTCCATGGTCGCGCTCGCGCTCTTGGGTCGGCTTGGGCTCGACATCTGCCGCGTCCGCGAGTTGACGCGGAGGGCTACGGCCTGGGGATTGGCCGATGATAGGGCCCTAGGAAGACTGCTCGCCGCGAACCTCGGGATACGGCGCCGGGTTCGCTTCTTGGAGAGCGAGTCGGTCTCGGTGCCCGTGACGTGGGGCGTTCGGGTCCCCGCCGTGCTTTTCCCGACCGGCGCGACGAATTGGACGCGTGAGCGAAAAAGCGTCGTGCTCCTGCACGAGCTGGCCCACATCCGGCGCTGGGATTACGCCGTGCACCTGATGGTCGAAGTCGTATGCGCGGTCTACTGGTTCAATCCGCTCGTCTGGCTCGCCGCGCGATTGAACAACCTGGAGCAGGAGCGCGCCTGCGACGATCAGGCTCTGAACGTCGGCGTGCGGTGCGATGTCTATGCCGAGCACCTGGTGGATATCGCTCGGGCACAAATAGCAAAGCTGACGCCCCGCGGAGCCTTCACCATGGCGCGGTCGCGCGGGCTAGCGGGTCGTGTCCGGAGCATCTTGGCGCGCGGCCTGGATCGGGCGCCCATCACGCCGCGCCGGCTGTGGTCGACGTCGGTAGCGGCCATTGCCATCGCGTCCCCGCTGGCGAGCATCGACATCTGGGGTGCATCCGGGGTCGATGTCTTGGGTGAGCGTTGGCACAGCCAGGCCGAACAGCTCGTTCGCGAGTTGCAGGACGTGGACCCTAACGTGCGGCGATACGCGGCGTGGGCATTGGGCGAAATGGAGACCGCGCGCGGCGTCGAACCGCTCGTCGCGCGGCTGGAAGATGAGATTGCCGACGTGCGGCTGGTCGCCGCCTGGGCCTTGGGCGAGATCAAAGAGAATGGGGCCCTCCAGCCGCTGATCGAACTGCTCGAGGACGATGACCCGCTGGTGCGAGAGATGGCGGTCTTGGCCCTGGGTGAGATCGAGCACTCGTCAGCGGTGAGCTCGATCGTTGAAGCGGTGAAGGGTCACCCAGAGCTGCGGGAGCCGGCGTTTTGGGCTCTGGGTGAGATTGATGGCAACCGAGCGCAAGTTGCCCGGCGCGAGCTGTATGGGCGTCGCGGATCTCCCGATTGGGAGAACGGGGCGGTGTGGACCGGCCACATGGGTACGCCGCTGTCCTCCTCGGTTTCGAGGGGCGTGACGTCAGTGATCGCCGCTCTCAGCGACGAAGACCCGGACGTGCGGCGCTCGGCGGCCGAGTGGCTGGGCGAGCGCGGTGACCCGCGGGCGGTAGAGCCGCTGTTGGACCTGCTTCGCGATGCGGAACCTGCCGTGCGTGCCATGGCCGTCTGGGCGCTGGACGAGATAAACCCGACGAGATACGGGACGTAGCGAGGTCGGACCGTTTCACTATCGTACTGGCTGTGCCGGTGGGCTGTCTCCCTCGCACTGGCCGGCGCTACAGGTTCTGATCGGGAAGATTCAACCGTTAACCGAAGGAAGGAGTTCTTGTGCCCATGTATGAAAGATTTTTTTCACTGACGCGTACGACGGTCATGGTAGCCGGTTTGGCCGCGTGCCTGGTGACCGCGTTCCCGCCCACGGCGACCGATGCGCTGAGGGCCTTTCAGGCGGAAGACGAGGTGGCGCGCCGTATCGACGAACTGCGAGACGGCGATGCACGCGTTCGTCGGTACGCCGCGTGGGCGCTGGGCGAACTCGAGAGCTCGCGTGGAATGGCTCCGCTCCACAGCCGGCTGAGCGACGCCAACGCCGATGTCCGACTCGTCGCCGCCTGGGCGTTGGGCGAGATCAAGGAGCGCGACTCGATCGAGCCTTTGATCGGATTGCTCGAGGACGCCGACCCGCTGGTGCGTGAGATGGCTGTGCTGGCGTTGGGCGAGATCGGGCATCCGTCGGCGGTGTCGGCGGTAGTGGAGGCCAGCGATCGGCACCCGGAGCTACGCGAGCCGGCGGTCTGGGCTCTGGGCGAGATCGGAGGGCACCAAGCGGAGGAAGCGCGGGGCGAGCTGATCGGCCAGTTGGGGCTGGAGCGGGGTGAGAACAGGGAGGTGTGGATGGGCCGGCTTGGCACGCATGAGGCTCGGTCGATGTCCGGGGACGTGCCGGCGCTCATTGCGGCGCTGAACGACGGCGAGCCCGCGATGCGGCACTCGGCAGCCGAATGGTTGGGCAAGAGCGGGGACCCACGAGCGGTAGATCCGCTACTGGACGCGCTGCGCGACCGTGAGTCGAGCGTGCGGGCGATGGCGGTCTGGGCATTGGACGAAATCAATCCTTCCCGACCCGAGCGCGAGCACGACAAGGGGCGCGATGACGAGGACTATCATGATCAGGATCAGGATCATGAGAATGACCTTGGGATCCGGGTATAAGAGGCTAGGGCGAGACCATGCGTGGCGGCGGAGGCTAGCCGTCGGCCTGGGCCTGATCGCCTTGAACGGGGCGAGTCCGGCAATGATGTGGGGACAGCCGCCACACGGCACCGACGTCGGCGATGTGCCAGCGCCTTTGGTGCTGCCGCGGGTTCGAGGTATCGTGGATTTGGATGGGCTGAGCGACGAGACGGCTTGGGCGGGGATCGAGCCGTTTCCGCTCACCATGTACACCCCGACCTTCAGAGCGCCGCTAACCGAGCGAACGGAGATCCGTGTCGCGTATGACGATCATTACTTGTACGTCGCAGGTCGCTTCTTCGA
>JASFMO010000440.1:0-3329 GCA_050117535.1 Gemmatimonadales bacterium
GGCGGCCAGCTGCTCGGCGCTCAGCTCCAGAGGCTTCTCCTCCTCCGCCTCCTCCCGCGCCTCTTCCGGCTCTTCCTCTACCGGCTCGAGCCGATCCTCCAGGTAAATATCCGCCACACGCTCCGCCAGCCGCCACGGCGGGGCCGCGCTCAGGTTGCAAAGACAGATGACCGTGAACCGTTCCGATGGGAACCGCATCATTTCGGCCCGGAAGCCGACGAACGCGCCGCCGTGCCGGACGACCTGCAGGCCGCGATAGACCGCGTGCCCGAGTCCGAGTGCATAGTCGAGCGTGTCTCCGTTGTTTAGCACTCCGCGGGTGAGGATCTGGTCGATCAAGCCCTGGCCGCCGACCTTGGGATCGTAGAAGTTCTGGTCCCAGTGGAAGAGGTCCTCGACCGTCGTGAACACTCCGCCGTCACCCACCATGTCGAGCGTGGTCATGCTGATGCGGAACCCGCCGCCTTCCGCCGGCGCATAGCCGCTGGCCCGGTTGGCCACGATCTCGGAATGGTCATCGTGGAAGTGGGTGTGCTCCATGCCCAGTGGGCCGAAGATCCGCTCCGCCGCGTACTCGCGCAGCGACATGCCGCTGGCACGCTTCACGACCTGCGAGAGCAGGAAATAGCCGGAGTTGCTGTAGAGCATCCGCTCGCCCGGCTCGAAATTCAGCTCCCGCTGACGCGCGACCATCGCCACGACGTCGTCGTCGGTGTACCAGTCGTCACCCCGCCTCCCCGCGAGATTCATGAGCATGAGATAGTCGCGGACGCCACTGGTATGATGCAGGAGATGCCGGATCGTCACCGGCGTTCCGTAGTCGCGCATCTCTGGCAGGAATCGCCGGATATCGTCGTCCAACGACAGTTCCCCGTCAGCGGCCAGCAGCGCGATCGCCGCAGCGGTGAACTGTTTCGAGGTCGAGCCTATGCGAAAGACCGTGGAGGGCGAATTGGAAATGCCATACTCCAGGTTGGCCATCCCATACCCGCGCTTGAAGATGAACTGCCCGTCGCGGATGACGCCCAGCGCACATCCCGGCGATCGGGTGTTGTCGTACTGCGCAAACACGCTGTCCACCCGCGCTTCGAGCCGCTCGACCTGGGCGTCGACGTCCCCGGCGAGCAGCACCGCAGCGAACAGCGCGCCACAGGCGCGCAACGGGCCTGGCGATCGCATCAGACCGTCTCTCATGCTCCGACCCTCCGGTCCCGGTTTCCACGCGGGCAGCCAGACAAACGCAATCGCTGTAGCGATTCGGTCTGGATCACGAACCTTCAGCGATCGGCTCCGCCGCCTTCGCATTCTCGACGATCCGAGCCACATCCGCCAGCAACTGCCTCGCGTCGTAGACGATGCCATCCTTGATCACGTACTTCACGCCGCCGACCTCCTCGACTTCCCCCGTCTCATCATTCAACCGCATCGTCCCCGTACCGTACAGCACTTTCAAATCCTCGACTGGATTACGTTCGACCACGACGAGATCCGCCAGCAGGCCCGGTCGGATGATGCCGAAGTCGATCGGCTGCCCCTTCGGCTCGTGCAGAGTCTCTGCCCCGTACAGCGTCGCCGACCTTAGCACTTCCAGCGGGTGGAAGCCGGCCTCTTGCAGCAGTTCCAGTTCGCGAACGTAGTCGAAGCCATAGAGCTTGTAGATGAAGCCGGAATCGGATCCCGTCGTCACCTTTCCGCCGGCGTTCTTGTAGTCGTTCACGAAGCTCATCCAGATCTTGAAATTGTGCTTCCACTCGATCTCATCCCGGGTCGTCCAGGCGAACCAGTACGAGCCGTGGCTCTCACGGCTCGGCTGATAGAATCTCCACAACGAGGGGAGCGTGTAGGTGTCGTGGTAGTTGGCGTCGCGAGCCCGCTGAACGTCGCGGTTCGCCTCGTAGATTGTCATCGTCGGGGTGATGACGAAGCCCAATTCGAGCATCTCGTCGATGACGGCCTTCCACTTCTCCGACCCCCGTGGCGCGGCCTGCTTCCAGAGCCGGCCCGCCTGACCGAAACGGTGGTACTCGTCGTTGTAGTTGTAGTCGTAGCGAAAATCCTGGACGGTCCGGTCGACAAACAGCGCCTCCGGTAGTCCATACCAGTGTTCCATCGACCCCAGGCCCAGCCGCGCGGCATCGAGTGCGTCCATCCGCGCCACCCCCATTTGGCCCAGGTGAGCCTGCGTCCCTAAACCGTTCTTCTTCGCCTCATCGATCAGCGCCGCCATGATGTCCGGATCGTGCGAGCCGAGCTTCAGACCGTCGACACCCTGTTTGGCGGCCCAGCGTACCCACTCGCGTGCCGCCTGCGGCGTGCGGATCGGTCCGCCGTCCCAGCCCATGCCCGGTCGGATGTACACGAAGATCCGCGGCGCGACTATCGCGTTGGCCGCGCTTCGCTCGCGAGCCCGCAGCGTCCAGTCCACACCGTTGCCGGAACCCGGATCGCGGATCGTCGTAACCCCGTGCGCCATCCACAGCTTGTACACGTACTCGGCCGGCGTCCCCTGCGCCCGCCCACCGATATGGGCGTGAGTGTCGATGAACCCCGGCAGCACGTACATACCGTGGGCATCGATCTCGTACGTCGCTTCCCCGGGACGCCGCGCGGGATCGATCGGCAAGTTCGGCGCTCCCAGGCTCCTGATCTCGGCGATCCTGCTACCCTCGATCACGATGTCCATGGGCCCCTGCCCCGGCGCGCCCGTCCCATCCAGCACCGTCGCTCCGCGAAGGATCAGGCGCTCGTAGGGCCCCATCCCCTCATCGGGGCCGCGGTCCGGAGCGGGCGGGACGATCCGTCGCTCTTCCTCCGCCTCCTGTGGCCAGACCGTACTCGGCGATGCCGGCATAAGGCAGGCGGCGACGATCAGTCCTGTGAGTACTCGCTTGAAGCCCATCGAACCCCTCCTGACGGTCGCTGACACCCGAGCCTCCGCGTCATGCGCAACCGAAGGCATCGGCTCAGTCGCTGGGTTGGAAGTCGCTGCTGAACGGGATTGTTGATAAAGATCGCCTCTCGACCCGGCCTCCGCAAACCCCGCGGCACTGTTGGTCTTCTACTTGCAGCTTGACAGTTGGGTAACCGTACGAGGATAATTATCCGGAAACTCGTTACACGACGGGCCGGGCGGAATGGCAGGCCTCCAGTGCCGTGGCGGAGCAAGATGGTGAAACGACCCACGACAGATAAAGAGATGGGCACGTGGCTCAATCGCCACAACATCATGGCTCGCGTCCTGCGCCTTCACCAATGCCAGCGCGGCCATCCCCGCTGCTCGACCCATCCGGGCGGCCCGTGCTCAGCCGAGGTTATCGACGAGTTCTACG
>JASFMO010000441.1:0-3318 GCA_050117535.1 Gemmatimonadales bacterium
ATGTCCGCAAGCCGCCGGCGGATCGTAACGCGATGGAACCGGCTGTTCGGGAAAGCTACATGCAGTTCATCCGCGGCCTGCTGGATGTCACAGACAATATCGTGGAGGGGAAGGTCGTTCATCCTCGCGACGTGGTCTTCTATGACGATGACGACCCGTATCTGGTTGTCGCGGCGGATAAAGGCACGGCGACCTACTCCGATACGGCGAACGCGATTTCTGCCGAGTATGACTTCTGGCTCGGCGATGCTTTCGCTTCGGGTGGCTCGCATGGGTACGATCACAAGAAGGAGGCGATAACGGCTCGCGGTGCCTGGGAGTGCGTGCGCCATCTGTTCCGCGAGATGGGACGAGACGTGAACTCGGAGCCCGTGACGGTGGTGGGCATCGGTGACATGAGCGGAGATGTGTTCGGAAACGGCATGCTGCTGAGCCGGACGATTAGACTCCTCGCGGCGTTCGATCATCGGCACATATTCATCGATCCGAATCCGGACCCCGCAGTCTCTTACCAGGAACGTCGTCGCCTGTTTCAACTCCCGCGTTCGAGTTGGCTCGACTACGATCGGTCGCTGATCAGCGAGGGCGGAGGCATATACCCGCGGGGCGCGAAATTGATCGAGTTGTCTCCACAAGCGCGTGAGGCGCTCTCGATCGAGGACGCTGCCCTGAACGGTCAGGCGTTGATCCAGGCGATCCTTCGCGCGCCCGCAGACCTTCTCTGGAATGGCGGGATTGGTACCTACGTCAAAGCCTCGGACGAGACGCAAGCCGACGTTGGCGATTCGAGCAATGACGCGGTTCGGATCAACGCAACGGAGCTGCGGGTCAAGGTCGTGGGGGAAGGTGGCAACCTCGGACTGACCCAACGAGCACGGGTGGAGTATGCTCTCGCGGGCGGTCGGCTTAACACCGACGCTATCGACAATTCCGGCGGCGTCGACATGTCCGACCGCGAGGTCAACCTGAAAATTCTGCTGCGGCCGCTGGTTGAGCGTGGCGATCTGAGCGACGACGGGCGGAATGAACTGTTGGTCGAGGTGACGGACGACGTGGCCGAGCGAGTTCTTGCGGCCAACCGGGCGCAGGGCCGTGCACTGAGCCTTGAACAGCTCCGGGCCAAGGAACGCCTGAGCGACTTTAGAGATGCCTCTTACTACCTCGAGCAACGAGGCGTACTGAAAAGGAGTCTCGAATTCCTGCCTGGCTGGGGTCGCTTGCAGGCGCGACAAGAAGTCGGCAAGAGCATGACGCGGCCGGAGCTGGCTGTGCTGCTTGCCTACAACAAACTGTATCTGAAGAGGGAAATCACCGCCTCGACGCTCCCGGACGATCCCGCGCTCACAGGATTGCTGCGCAGGTATTTCCCCGAGACAATCATGGCGCGCATCACGGACAAGGAGGTTCGCGACCACCGCCTGCAACGCGAGATAATTGCGACCGTACTGGCCAATTGGCTGGTGGACTTGATGGGTAGCACGTTCCTGCCTCGCGTCGTTCGCGACACGGGTGCCTCGCCGGCTACCGTGGCGCGCGGTTGGTACACAGCTATGGAGATTGCGGGCGTCAGAAGCCTCCTGGATGGCCTCGAGCGTAACCGCGCCAACCTATCGGCGGAGGACGAGTACCAGTGGCTGCTCGACCTCGAAGGCATCCTCGAGCGGACGGTCCGATGGGCCTTGGAGCACATTTCTGAGGACGCCGAGGTCGGCGCCGCGATCGCTCGATTCAAGCAGCCGGTGGCGGAACTGGGCGCGATACTGCCATCCATCATCCACGGATCTCAGCGCGCACGCTTCGAGGCGGCGATGGAGGAGCTGCAGCGGAGTGGTGTCTCACCCGAGGAGGCTCAGAGAATCGCTGCCCTGAGATTTCTCGGCGAACTAATGGCGGTAACGCAAATCGCGGATGAGGTTGGCCGTGAGGTCACCGATGTCGGGCGCGCCTACTGCGCCCTGGCAGACCAAGTCGATTTCGCGGTACTGCGTGAGATGTTGGAAATGGCGCCGGGCGAAGACGAGTGGGAGCAGCGAGCGGCGCAAGGTCTTCTGCAGGACTTGGGTCAGGCTCGCCGGAACCTGACACTGGCTGTGCTGATGACGGATTGGCCGGAGGTGTCGGTCGAAGAACAGCTCACGAGCTTCGGCAAACGCAACGAGTCGCGCTTGGCGGCGCTGCGAGAAACGTCGGCAAGCGTGCTGGGCGAGGATAGCATCGGCTTGGCGGCACTGACTGTGGCGACGCGCGAGATCGTTCGACAGTCTGTCGCGATCCTGGAAAACAATCTCTGATTGACAGCGCAAGTCGTGCCCTGGGGGCGAATTAGAACTCGTAATCGCGCGGCTGACCGCGTGCATCCGATCCGGGCGGGCATCTCGGGAGCCCATCGATCCCCGGACACGGCGACATGACGGAGGATTCATGGGGACCCACAGCGAAGACGCAGCGGGCGGTTGGGATATAACCAGCCGGGTGATTCACTCGGCCTCGGGAAGGACTAAGTATGCCGGGCCGGGAGGGGGTGCCCCGGTCGCTGCGCCGATATGGCAGAGCTCGACGTTCGAGTTCGAGGAGCCCGAACGCGTGGCGGACGCGGCGACCGCGTCCCAGCCCGAGACGTTCTACACCCGATACGGCAATCCGAATTTCACAGCGGTGCAGGATGCGATCGCGACCCTGGAAGGTGCGGAGGCCGCCCTCGTGACGGGCTCCGGGATGGGCGCCATCATGTTGGTGTTTCTCGGCGTACTGCGCGCTGGCGATCATCTGATCGCCCAGAAGACGCACTACGTTGGAACCATGAAGGCGCTGGAAAACTGGTTGCCACGCTACGGCATCGACGTCACGATGGTCGACCAGACAGACCTCAGCAGTTTCGAAGCGGCTGTGCGTCCCGAGACGAGACTGATCTACATGGAGACTCCGACGAACCCGACGCTCGCCATGACGGACCTGGCCGGCGTCGCGGCGCTGGCTCGAGCTCGCGGCATCGTGACCTGTATGGATAACACTTTCGCGACGCCGATTAACCAACGGCCGCTCGAGCACGGGATCGATCTTGTGGTTCACAGTGCGACGAAGTATCTGGGCGGGCACAGCGACGTGACCGCCGGTGCCGTCGTCGGTAAGCAAGAGCTGATCGAACATCTCTGGTACGCACTGACGATCTATGGGATGATCTCGCACCCCTTCGAGGCTTGGCTCCTGGCGCGCGGTCTGCAGACTCTGCCGTTTCGGGTGGCGCGGCAAAACAGCAGTGCCATGTCGGTGGCGGAGTCACTCGAATCGGACCCGCGGATTGAGCGCGTCTACTATCCC
>JASFMO010000442.1:0-3307 GCA_050117535.1 Gemmatimonadales bacterium
GTGGGGGTATCCCGGCGACCCCCGCGCCACGGTGATCGTGAAGTTGTTCGCCGACGGCAGCGTCAACCTCAACATGGGCGCCAGCGACATCGGCACCGGAACCAAGACGGTGATCGCGATGGTCGTGGCCGAGGAGTTGGGCGTGCCGCTCGACAACATTCAGATCGAGCATGCCGACACCGGCACGACGCAGCCGGCCCCGGCCAGCGGCGGAAGCCAAACGCTGGTTGTATCGGCGCCCGCCGCACGAGCCGCCGCCCACGAAGTCAAGCGCCAGTTGCTGGAGATCGCGGCGGAGGAGTTGGAGCGTCCCACCGACCAGCTTGTCCTGCGCGACGGCAAGGTGGTACCGACCGATGACGAGGAAGCGGCCGTCGCGTTCGCGCAACTGCGCGGCCTGCGGCGGCGGCAGGTCATTATGGCGCTTGGGCGGCGCCACCCGCACCCCGAGGGCAAGCTGCCACTCCCCTTCGCGGCGCAGTTCGCCGAGGTCGAGGTCAATACGTTGACCGGCGAAGTGCGCGTCGTGCGGCTGGTGGCGGCACACGACAGCGGCCGCGTGATCAATCGACTGACCTACGAGAATCAGGTCTTCGGCGGTGTAACGATGGGGATCGGGTTTGGGCTGACGGAAGACCGGATCATGGATTCGCAGACCGGCAAGATGGTCAACGCCAATTGGCACGACTACAAGATACCGACGGCCAAGGATGTGCCGCTGGATAAGACCTGCGTCTACATCGATCCCAACGACACCGAGTGCAATACCACGGGATGCAAAGGTCTCGGCGAGCCGGCGACGATCCCGACGGCAGCGGCGATTGCCAATGCCGTCTATGACGCTGTCGGGTTCCGCGTCACCGAAGCGCCGATCACCGCCAGGCAGATGATTCGGCTGCTGGCCGAGAAGCGAGGAGGGTGAGCCATGCTGCCCGAGTTCGACTACGTACGTCCGAGTTCGCTCCGCGAAGCGCTCGAGCATGGCGCCTCCGACGGCGCCGTCCTTCACGCCGGCGGCACCGACGTTCTCGGTTGCCTGCGCGACGGGGTGTACTCCGCCAAGAAGGTCGTGGCGATTGGCCATCTCGACGAGCTGCGCGGGATCGAGACGACCGGCGACGGCGGCCTGCGCATCGGGGCGTTGACCACCTTGACCGAGATCGCGGCTCACCCGCTAATCGGCGAGCGCTACGCGGCGTTGGCGCAAGGCGCTGCCGCGGCGGCCAGTCCGCAACTGCGCAATCAGGGAACGGTGGGTGGCAACCTTTGCCAGCGACCGCGCTGCTGGTACTTCCGCGGCGAGTTCCATTGCCTGCGCAAAGGCGGCGCGATGTGCTACGCGGTGGGCGGCGCCAACCAATACCACTGCATCTTCGGCGGCGACGGCTGCTACATCGTTCATCCTTCGGACACGGCTCCGACGCTGGTCGCCCTCGGCGCCCGCTTCCGTTTGGTCTCGCGGCGCGGCGATCGCACGGTCCCGGCCGGATCGTTCTTCGTGCTTCCGGCTGACGACGTCCGGCGCGAGACCGTGATCGAACCCGGCGAACTGTTGGCCGAAGTGCTGTTGCCCCCGCCCAGCGCCAACCTGCGCAGCCGGTACCGAAAGGTCCGAGCCCGTGGGGCCTGGGATTTCGCCTTGGCGGGCCTAGCGGCGGCGATCGAGACGGCGGACGGTCGGGTGCAGCGCGCCAGCCTCGTGCTATCGGGCGTCGCGCCGGTACCGTGGCGGGCCGCCGATGCGGAGCGCGCGCTCAACGGCAATCCGCTCGATGCGGAGACGATCTCGCGCGCCGCGGAGGCCTGCGTCGCCGACGCTCGGCCCATGCCCTTCAACGGCTACAAGGTCGATCTCGTGCGAGGCGTGGTGCAGGAAACGTTGGGGGCGCTGACGTGAGCGGTGATCCGCGAGCCGACGCTGATGACTGACGAGAGAGGCGAAGACTCATGAGCGAAGATTCTGGAAAGCGGAACGACACAGGCCACGGGCTCAGTCGCCGGGCCTTCATCGGCAGGGTCGGTGCCGGAACGATCGGCGCCGCGGTCGTCGGCCGGGCGGCGGCGGCCGAACCGGCTGCGCTCCCGCAGATCGACGGACGGCACCCGCTGACGCTGGTCTTAAACGGCCGCGAGGTCGGGCTGCGCGTCGAGCCCCGCTGGACGCTGCTCGATGTACTGCGCGACCACCTGGAGATGACGGGCACGAAGCTGGGTTGCGGGCGCGGCGAGTGCGGCGCCTGCACCGTGCTGATCGATGGGGTGCCCCGCTACGCCTGCCTGACGCTGGCGTTGGAAGCCGAGGGACGTGAGGTGACCACCGTCGAGGGACTGATGATCGGCGAGGATCTGGGACCGGTGCAGCAGGCGTTCGCCGAGGAGGACGCCTTCCAGTGCGGCTACTGCACGCCGGGCCAGGTCGTCGCCGCGGAGGGGCTGCTGAGGACGAATCCGAATCCGACCCCGGCCGAGATCCAGGAGGGGATGAGCGGAAATCTGTGCCGCTGTGGCGCCTACGACCACATCTTCAAGGCCGTACGGCGCGCGGCGGAGCTGCGCAGCTCCGGCTAGACAGACCATCTGTATGCGGGGGCGCGCAGACGCGCCCCCCGTCCTAGGCCGCGGTTCCCAGCGCCTCGAGCGCCCGCTCGATCTCGCTCACCGCCTGGCGCTCGAGCTCCACGACCTGTCTGAGAAGCGCTGCCTCGTTCCTTCGATGTTCGTCGGTCCAATCTGAAACCGAAGTCAGCTGCCTCGGCCAAGGGACGTTCGCCCACCCAGCTTCGAGCGTTTGCGCCATCGAATCGTAGTGCGCCGCCGCTTGATCTAAGTGAGAGCCGACTTCTTCGGGGAGCTGTTCCCGGACGTTCCGTAGGTACTCCGCTGCCGAGCGGCGAGCATCCACCAAACAGAGGTAAATGTGCGCGTTCCCCACCACGATGGCGCCGACGTCGATCGTCGCGTCCGCGATGAACGATTGGTCTTCCAGATCGGAGATCCAGCGCTCGTAGGCTTTGAAGCCCGAATGGTAGCCGCTGCCGATCGGCTCTTCGGCATTGGCCAGTCCAACCCCAACGGCCAGCGACTCGATAATATCATCGCGCGTGGGTTCGCCCGGCAGCCTCGTAATGAGCGTGAATGCCCAGCCGGGCCAGTCTCCCAAGCTCTCGGGCTCGTCACCGCTCTTGCTGTAGGGATGACGCAGCAAGATGTCGCGCCCTTCGTCAACGTATCCGGCGACCAGACCGGTCTCTTCCGCTTCCGCGAGCAGAGGGATGCCGGCGTCGATGTTCTCGACCACGGCCTCTCT
>JASFMO010000443.1:0-3295 GCA_050117535.1 Gemmatimonadales bacterium
GGTCGAGGGAGGGGAAGGAGAGCAGCCTGACGGTTTTGATTTTATGCGGTTCGTGAATCACGCTAGGCCTCCGAGAGCGATGCGTCTATCCTGTTGTTCCATTTGCATTTATGCCCGTGGCGGGTGTGCCCGTGATGATACGGAGCGACCCGACGGCGCGGGATGGCAATCGAACGAGGATGCCGAACTTACTAAGCTGTCGCGTCACGGACCAGATGTCGGCGGCGGGGCTTGCAGGTCGGTGGTGGGAGGGTGCACGTTGTTGCACCTGTCCTGTCACAAGTGAGGAGTCAAGATGATCTGGAATACGCTCGAGAGGTACCGGGACGTGGGTTTGCTGATCGTGCGATTGGGATTTGGCTTGGGCTTCCTGTTCTACCACGGGTGGGGCAAGCTGGTTGGCGGGCCCGAGCGGTGGTCGCAAATCGGTGGAGCGATGGAGAACTTCGGTATCGGGTTTGGCCACACCTTCTTCGGTTTCATGGCGGCGTTCTCCGAGTCGATCGGTGGCCTATTGATCGCCGTGGGGCTGTTCTTTCGTCCCGCCTGTGCGCTGCTTCTTGTCACCATGTTCGTGGCCATGGTGAATCACTACGCTACGGGGCGCGGCAGCCCCAGTCACGCCGCCAAGAACACGATGCTATTCCTAGGCCTGTTGCTGATCGGGCCGGGCAAGTACAGCCTGGACGAGTGGATTGCCGGGAGGGCCGGCCAGCACAGCGGACCGGAAGCGAGCCGTTGACCGAGAGACGCTCGCCCGGCGCATGACTGCGCCGGGCGGGATCGTTGGGAGGGGAGATGGAGGAGTCGTTAACGCTGTACGGTAGTCGAGGGCGGCGTATGGTCAGCTTCGTATCCGGGCTGGGCATGGCCGTCTTCTCCATGATGACGATCGACCATTACTACGCCGCCAACTATCCGGAGTCGATCTTCGAGGGGTCGTTCTGTGACATCAGTGCGTTCTTCAATTGCGACGCCTCGGCCTACTCTACGCTTTCTGCGATAGCTGGAGTGCCGCTCGGCTATTTCGGCCTGTTCGTCGGGGCGCTGGTCGCCCTCGGCGCGGTCTTCCCGGTTGCGAGCTTCGAGCGGACGAACAAGATGATCTCGCTGCTGAACGCCATCGGTGTGGTCTTCTTGATCCTCTACGCGGTGTTCATCATGGGCAGCCTGTGCCTCCTGTGCAGCGGATTCTACGTCTTCTCGCTTCTCAGCTTTTTCCTGTTCTGGAGGTACGGTATCGACGGTGAGAAGGGCTTCATGGCGAGCTGGTTCCGGCCTTCGATGAAGCAGCTTGTGACCTTCGCCGTTGTGGGACTGTTCGGGGCCTACGGGTTCACATCTTACACCGAGGCGAGGCGGATGGCACAGTCCGGGGGTGTGGCCGCGCGTGCCGTCAAGGAATACTACAACCTCGCCGCTGTGGACTGGCCCAGCTTCATCTCACCGTTCTGGACGGTCAAGTCGACCGAGAGCTTCGAGGATGCGCCGATCCGGATCGTCGAGTACGGCGATCTGTTGTGCTCGGATTGTCTGATCCTCCACAACCAGCTGAAAGAGCTAAAGGACGAGTTCGCGGGGAAGATGAACATCGCTTTCCAGTTCTTCCCGCTCGAGGCCAAGTGCAATGATGTCGTGGAGAAGGATCTGCATCCGGGTGCGTGTGACGTTTCTTACATGGCCGCCTACGACGCGGGCAAGTTTCTGGCCATCCACGACGAGATCTTCGAGAACTTCCGTCAGGCCCGAAGGAATGAGGAATGGCGAGCGGGACTGGCGCCGCGTTTCGGCGTGGAAGCGGCGCTGACCGACTCGGCAACGATCGCGTTGATCGATCGAATGATCCAGACCGGCAGAGAGTACGCCAAGACGCACGAGCAGTACGCTCACGGCATTCGGTCGACTCCGACGATGATCGTCAACAACCGGATGATCATCGGTACGCTGCCGTATGAACAGTTGCGCGCCATCTTCCAGGCGCTGGTCGACGAGCACGAGGGCGGCGAGCGCCGATTCATCGAGAGCTGGATCGAGCCATAGGTTGGGCCGGCGCGCCCAGACGTAGGAGGAGCGAATGATCGATGGGATTGGTGGCGCGTTCGTGTTCTCGAATGACGCACAGAAACTGGCCGATTGGTACGGCGAATATCTGGGCCTGGAGTTCGAGGGGTCGCCGGAGCATGGCGCGTTCTATCAAATGTTTTGGGGCTTGGATCCGCACGACCCGACGCGCAGGATCGACACGACGTTCTCGATCATGCAGGCCAAAGTCCCACTCGAGAAGGCTGTCCTGGAGGTAGAACCGGAGGACATGTACGGCGACCAGCCGTTCATGGTCAATCTCAGGGTGCGGGACATCGACGCGCTCCTCGAGTCTCTGTCATCGAAGGGCGTGGAGCCGATCAAGCGCGAAAACCACAGCTACGGACGGTTCGCCTGGATCCGGGACCTGGATGGGAACCGTGTAGAGCTGTACCAGCCTTTGCTGAGCGAGTGAGCGCGCCGATGTGATGGCGACACTCGACTTTGTCGCGCCCGCCACGCTGGGGTTGGGCGTCATGGTACTGCTCGGCTCGCTATGGGCCGCGGCCGTGTCGATCGGCGAAGGCGAGCACAGGGCGGCGGGCCGGATGCTGTCCATCGGCGTGCCCCTATCGCTTGTGTATCTGGCCAGCGGGTGGGTCGCCTTCGATGCGACCCCGATCCCTGCCGCCGTATTGCTGTCCCTGACGGTTGTTCTCGCCGGTGTCCTGCTGCTTCCGCTCGGGTCATCCGACGGACGTGAAGACGACACGCCGACCACGCGCGTCGACGAGCGGGACATCATGTTCTCCCGACGTTTGCTCGAGCCAGACTCGCCGAGGTTCGAGTCGTACTATGCGACGAACCCTGAAAAACGCGCGCCGGACGATGCGTTCAGGGCCCTGCCGGGCCTACTGGCAGAAGGCGCGAGCCAGTACGATCCGTATTCATTCGGCGCGGCAGACGCTTCCTTTGCGGCAGTCGAATCGCTGCATTCGCTGGTGGAAGGCAACCCGGCAGGGCGAACGGTCGTATGCGAGGCGCAAGGCGCTACGGCGTTCATCAAAGGCTGGCTCCGGAAGATGGGTGCCGTGTCGGTGGGGGTCACGCGATTGCGAGATTATCATCTCTACACTGTCATCGGTCGCGGCCCGAAATACGGTCAGCCCGTGCAACTCGATCATGATTACGCGATCGCGCTGACGGTCGAGATGGACAAGGAGATGGTCGACCGGGCACCGCAGGGCCCGGTCGTGATGGAGTCGGCGCGGCA
>JASFMO010000444.1:0-3282 GCA_050117535.1 Gemmatimonadales bacterium
AGATCGTCCAGGTCTATGCCGGTAGTCCGGCCGCCCGAGCTGGACTTCGACCGGGTGACGTCATCGTTGCCATCAACGGTAGCGACATCACGACGGGCGAGGGTGGTAGTGTTTTTGGAGCCATACGGATCGGCGTTCCTATCGAGTTTCGTGTCAGACGCGGGTCGCGGGTCGCGAACGTCGTGGTGACGCCGGGAACGATGGCCGAGGCCTTCGGTGAAGAAGAGATCGTGATGAAGTACACGCCTCACTTCGATTCGGTGAGGGTGCAGCTAAAGGTGATGTACGAGGGTCTACCGAAGCTCTACGTTGCCATCAAGGAAGCGAGGGAAGCGCTGGCCAGGACCGAGGCGGAGGCCGAGCGGACGTCCAGCGCGGCTCAGCTTCGGCGTGTCGAACAGCAGCGCGCGCAGATCGATTCAATGCAGCGCCAACTCGAGCAGTGGAACCAAGAGATCCGCGTGTATACGGACTCGCTGGCGGCAAAGACGCTGTACGTGAAGCCGCGAACCGCGCCGGATGTCGAGGTGCAGGTCGCGCCCGAGGGGCGCGCCGTATTGATCTACAGCGATGCTGTTGCCGGGGCGCGATTCAAGGCCCTGAGTGAAGACAGCCCACTGGCCGAGTATTTCGGCGTCGAGAGTGGGCTGTTGGTCACCGAGCTCGTGGAGAACACGCCCGCACATATGGCGGGGCTCCGAGAGGGGGATGTGGTTATCTCCGTCGACGGGCGGACGGTTCGTTCGGTCAAAGAAATGCGTAAGCTGTTGGCGGGAACGGACGATGCTACCGTCGCCTTCGTGCGGAAAGGCAAGAAGCACACCTGCACGATTCCATCAAAGAAGAAGTGACATCACGGAGATGGCCGCAGGCTAGCGGAGGGGCCTGTCCGGCTACGACGCCCGGACGGGCCCTCTGCTTTTTGGCGATTTTGCCGCTCGCGGTTCCCTTGTGCGCGACCAGGACAAGACACCGTTCACATCGCGGCACACGCGGAGACGAGCTGCGCGAGGCGGTCGACTCATTCCGGAGCCCGGCCGGGCGCTTCGCCGGTTATCAGGTTTAAAGCGACCGAATGACGACCTCGATCTTGTCGAGCGCCTCGATCAGCTCAGGCTTCGGTATCCCGTAGCCGATCCGCATGTACCCATCCATGTTGAAGTGATCGCCCGGCACGATCAGTACGCTCTGTTCGTCTTTGAGGCGCTTGGCGAGATCGCTCGAGTTGATGTCAAGATTATAGCGAGAGTAGCAGATCGCCCCTGCACTAGGCGCAACGTAGCTGAATATGTCCGGCCGCTGGGCGAGCCATTCTTGCAACGGTGCCAAGTTTTCGTTGAGGATGTGCTGAGTGCGCTTGTGGATAGCGTCACGGGTATCCGGGCGCAGCGCGATTCGAGCGCAGAAGTCGCTGAGCGTCCCTGGGGCGATGGACGTGTAGTCTTTGTAAGACCACAGATCGGCAATGAAGGGAGCCGGCCCAACGGCCCAGCCGAGGCGCAGGCCCGGGAGGCCGTAAGCTTTTGAGAGCCCCGAGGTCACGATCAGCCGATCGTAGCGCCCCCAAAACGTCGGTGTGCGTCTCCCGTCCAACTCGGCGCCGGCGTAGATCTCGTCGGCTATTATCCAGGCGCCGACGCGCGCGGCGCTCACGATGATTTGATCGATTTCTTCCTCCGCCAGGATGGCTCCCGTTGGGTTGTTCGGGTTGGTCACGATGATCGCTTTGACGCTGTCGTCGACCTGGTCGTGCAGCTGATCCAGGTCCGGAGCCCAGTCGCGCTCTTCAAGAAGGCGGAACGCCCTCACGGCGCCGGCAAAGACCTGGCAGGTACCCCACATCTGCATGTAGTTGGGTGTTTGCATCAGTGCGACATCATCAGCGTCCAGGATCTTCCAAGTCGTGACGTAGTTGGCCTCTGAGCCGCCATTGCTGACCAGCACGTTTTCGCGGGTAGCGCCGGGGTATATCGCCGCGATGCTCTCACGCAGTTCGTCAGTGCCGTTCGACTGGTTGTAGATCAATCGCTGATCCAGAAGCTGGCGCGGGTCGACGTCCGCCAGCTCGAGGAGCTCCGCTGGTGTCATGGGATGAACGCCACTTTCCGACAGATTGAACCGAACGCGGTTCTCCCATGTGGACTGCCAACGCTCCATGCGAAACGGACTAATCTTCATGGCCCCTCACCGCCTGCGTCCGAGTGGATTACGTTCGGGTTGCGTACGTGGATAGAATACGACGAGGGAGACGGCTATGGCCACCTCGGCGGCCAGGTCGATCCAGAGTACGCTTACAGATCCTAGGCGTGGCAACCACACCATGTCGACGACCGCTATGGCGCAGGCGACCGCTACGCCCAACAGTGTAGCGGAGGGTCCTGGCGGTTCGCGACGCCCAGCCTCCATGAAATGGGCGCCAATAACGACGAGCACGGCGCCGAACACTTGGGCTTGAAACGGATTGACCGGCAGAGCCAAGGCTCGGGAGTAGCTGGAGAAGTGAGCCAGCGGCCACAGCCCGGTCAGCATGTAGTATAACCCTTGAGCCATGATGGCGAGGCGCCGCCGCCGATTGCGCCTGTCCGCAGCTGAGCTTTCGGTCGCGCCTCCCTCGCGTCGGTTGGCCATCTTATTCCTCCCCGTCGAGGTTCAGGATCGCCAGGAGATCCGTCAGGTCGTGGGCCCAATAAGTCGGGCGGCCCTCCTCGAGTTGCTCGCGTCGGAAGGGGCCCCAGAGCGCCGCCGCCGCGTCTACCCCGGCAGACCGCGCAGACTCGAGATCATACAGACTGTCGCCAACCATCAAGGCATCCTGCCCGCCAACGTCGATGTTATCGAGCGCGAGGAGCACCGGCTCAGGATCGGGCTTCGGACGCTGGACGTCGTCGGCGCTCACCAGGCCGTCGAACAGACCGTCGAGCCGGGTTGTCCTGAGTTCGCGGAGCGCGTGATCGCGAATCTTGCTCGTCACGACACAGAGACGATAACCGGCGTGGCGGAGCCTGAAGACCCCTTCCCTCATCCCGGGGAATGGCCGGATCAGACGGTCGTGGTTGGCTTGGTTGTGAGTCACGTAAGTCTGAAACATGGCCTCCAGCTGTTCGGGGTCCTCGCTGAAGCTTTTGAGCTGTACGCGCAGCGGTCGGCCCATGGTGCTCAACCACGCCTCGTCTGGCGGCACGTGACCCAGATGGGCCGACATCGTGAAACGGTACGAAGACAGGATGAGATCGAGCGAATCGACCAACGTGCCATCAAGGTCGAAGAGAATGCCGCGGTAAT
>JASFMO010000445.1:0-3276 GCA_050117535.1 Gemmatimonadales bacterium
GTATTGAACTTCACCAGCCCGGCGTACCTGGCCTCGTACTCGCGCGCGAGATCCTCCGTTATGCGAGTAACCTCGATCACGTCCTCGTTGTTGTTGTACATCACGTTGAAGCCGACGGACCGGCGTCCGTTGTACTCGGAGTAGAGCTGATTCTCGGGCCACTGCTCGCGTATCGTCGCGATGTCAACGAGCCGAATGCGAGTTCCGTCGATCGTCGAGACGATCTCTATGTTCTCGAACTCGTTGGCTTCGTACTTGCGATTGTACGAGCGGATCAGAATCTCCTCCTGGCCGGTGACCACGGACCCGGAAGAGATGTTCAAATTCGAATTGCGCACCGCCTGCGATATGTCGCCGATCGTCAACCTGTAGCGACGCAGGTCTTCCGGCGCGATCTCTATGCTGATTTCGCGTGGCGGCAGACCCCACCAGCGTACCTCGGATATCTTGCCCGTGGCCAACAAGTCGTCGCGGAAGTCTTCAACGATCCGCTTGAGGGTGAAGAGATCCTCGGGGCCGTAGATGCTGAGCATGACGGCCCGGTTCCACATGGTCTGCTGGGTGACGACCGGCTTCTCGGCACCAGTCGGGTACGAGTTGATCGAGTTCACGGCGTTCCGGATGTTCTGGAGCGCCTTGTTCATGTCATAGTCAGGGTTGACCTCGACATCGATTGAAGCGAATCCATCGCTGGAGACCGATGACACCTTGTCGATGCCCTCGAGGCCCCGCAGCGACTCCTCGATCTTGATCGTGATCCCTTCTTCGACCTCGATCGCCGATGCGCCTGGATAAGCCACCGCAACCCCGACCTCCTCGATCTCGAACTTCGGATTGAGACGACGCTCGAGGTTGAAGAGGGCGAAGACGCCCGCCAACATCACCGAGAGCATGACCCAGTTGGTGACGACGCGGTATCTTATGAAGTACTGAATGACTTTCTTCATTTCTATGCGAGCCTGTGGTCAGCAGACCACGTCAAAGTTCGCGAGAGCAGCCGGTGCGAGGGCCGCCTCAAGCATCAACCGCCGGCGCTAGTCACCTCACCGCCCGTCGCACCGGCGATTCCCGCCTCCCCGCCATCCGCGGCCTCCGCCAAATCCGCATCGCTGTTTAGGTCGGGCATGTTGATCGAGCGAATGTCCATACCGACGAGCGGCTTCTGCAAGATCGTTGTCACTAGGATCGTCTGCTCGGGCACGGTGTTGCGGATGATCGCCGCATCGCCCTGATAAGCCACGACCTCGACTGGCTGACGGCCAAGGGCGCCCTCTTCCATGGTGAAGATGTGGCCGCTGGGATCCAACAGGTGCCGGGGTACCGGCGCCACGTCGGACAGCGTCTTGCCGGCGATCTCGACGTGAACGTAGCTGCCCGGTAGGAAGCTCGGATCGAGATTCCGGTTGGTGAACGTGACGAACACCTCGAGCGTCTGCGAATTTCGATCGACCATCGTCTCCCTGCGCGTGACGCGTCCAAGCTTTTTCGTCTCACTATCCTCGTCGGCGTGGATGGTGACGCGCGGCTTGGACGCGAACTCGAGACCTTTACTTTCCTCGACCCGCAAAGGAACGCTGACGACCAGATTCTTCGGATCGCTGAGCGTGAAGAGGTTCTGTCCCATCGAGACGAAACTGTTCTCGATCACGCCGCTCGACGTGATGAATCCGTCAAACGGTGCCGTCACCGTGTGCTTCGACAGCAAGATCTCCTGGTTCTTGACCTGATAGTACTTGCCGATGATGTTCTTCGTGCTGACCTTGATCTTCTCTTGCGGATGCGTGATCTCGGGGAGATCGGGCACCGACCTGTCAATGTCGAGGCTGTTGAAGTAGTCGAGCCAGCGGCGATAGACGTGAGCATCGTCGAGCCGCAACTCGGGCAAGACCGACGCCACGGCATTGAGGAAGTCGGATCTCAGCCCATACAGCTGATTCTCCACGTCCCGCGAGTCGATCCTCACCACCACCTCGCCCCCCTTCACGAACGTGCCGTCTTTCAAGTCGTTCTTCGCGAACGTGACGCGACCGTTCGTCTCGGCGATGAGGTCCAGCGTCCGCTCCGATTCGATGACGCCGTTCCCCTCGACCTTCAACGTCAGCTCGCCGAAGGCGAGCTCTTGCGTCTCCACCGCCCGCGGTTCGGGGGCTGCGCTACGCCGGTTGGTCTGCTTCTTGGTCGCGCCAAGTCCCTGCATCGCCACCGCTCCTAGCAATAGAATCGCCGGGACGACGCTCGCCTTCATCGCTGTCCGCTTTGTCATCAGATTCGCCTTTAGCTGGGAATTCTTTCGCGATTGTCTAGCGTAGGTCAAAATATAAATACTAGACAATAACTGGACAAGGGGTGGATGTTCTCTCAGGATACAGTCGTCCTTTAACCCCCCGGCCTCGCCTTCGGTTCCTCCCCACAACCCTGTAGGTCAAACCACCCCGCCGGCGAGACTCATTCTCGTTCGCCTTACGAGACAACTGGGGGCGCAGGTTTCACCGGGCACGGCAAACACCCGGGCGAGCGCTCCCTGCGCCGCCTCGGTATGGGTTTCCAAGACGTTTCAGAGCCCGGCCTCATGGGCATCGCGCCGCGCCCGCCGTTTCTCCATCTTGTTTTCGGTTTACCATACCCGACTTCAAGCCGCGGAGCGCCATGTTCAAGTCCCCCGTCTTCCGCAAGTACCTGCTGCCCGGGTTCGTATTTCAGTCGGTAGTGATCGCCGGAGGCTATGGGACGGGGCGCGAGCTGGTGGAGTTCTTCCTCAGTTTCGGCCCCTCCGGCGGTTTGTTGGCGATGGCTGTGTCCACCATGATCTGGAGCGCGGTCTGCGCCGCCAGCTTCGAGTTCGCGCGAGTCTTTCGCAGCTACGACTACCGGACCTTCTTCACCCAACTGCTGGGCCGCGGCTGGATCAGCTACGAGATCTGCTACGTCGCCCTGCTGGCGATCATTCTCGCGGTGATCGCGGCCGCCGCCGGTGCGATCCTGCAAGAGACCTTTGGCTTGCCCTACGCGCTGGGGGTACTGGGCATCATGGCGGCGGTTGGATTCCTGGTCTTCCGCGGGAGCGGCACGATCGAACGCGTCCTGGCCTTTTGGTCCTTTGTGCTGTACGCGGTCTACCTGGTCGTCTTCATCCGATCGTTCCTCTCGTTTGGGCCGCAGATCGGATCCGCCTTGGCCGCCGGGGAGGTGAAGCCCGGTTGGGGGGTCGGCGGGGTTCGGTACGCCGCCTACAACCTGGCTCTGATTCCGGCGATCCTATTCTGCCTTCACGATATC
>JASFMO010000446.1:0-3272 GCA_050117535.1 Gemmatimonadales bacterium
CTTACTACAAGGTGCTGGACGGCTTTCGATTATCCGCCGAGAGCCCAGCCGACGGCGAAGCGGTCGTCCAGCGCGAGCTTACCGTCGCCGGCTTGCTGGATGACGCCGAGTTGGGTCTCCCCGACACCGCCAGCTTCGAGCCTCGCGACTACGACTTGCGGCTGACCCCGGATGTGATCGGACAACCCGTGATCGGCGCGCAGGTGGGCGGCTTCTACGGCAGCGGGGTATACGGAGGCTCGTATATCCTGCTCTCAGATATTCTGGGTGACCACAACGTCCTGCTTTGGGGGCAGATCGCGGGGTCGCTGGATGATGCCTACATCGTGACGCAGTACTCTTACGCGCGTGAACGGGCCAATCTGTCGATGTCCTATCAGCAGTTTCCACTCTATCGCTTCTGGGGCACGACGGCCGAATTCGTGGGTGAGGATGGACGGGTCTTCGAAGACCGGTTCCAACGCGACGTGTATCGAATTCTGAGCACGGATGTCCACTATCCGTTGAACGTCTTTCAGCGGCTCGAGCTATCGGCGGAGGGCTTCTACGTCAGCCGCGATAGTGTCATCGACAGAGTCGTGATCGGTGCGACGAGTACGTCCGACCGGTCGACGCGCCGCTTGGAGAACATGATGTTTGCGGGGCCCTCCATCGCCCTCGTCTGGGACGATGCCTTGTTCGGGTTCACCGGCCCGATATCCGGTCGCCGTTATAGGATCGGACTGGGACGGTACTTCGGAGATGTCGTCGTCAACAACATCACGGTAGACTTGCGCACTTACTTCAATCTCTGGGGTCAGACGAGTCTGGCCACGCGGCTCTCCACGTACTCGCGGTCGGGCCCTGACGAGCGTCAATTCCGGGTCTATTGGGGCGGGCCTTACTATCTGCGGGGCTACGACGGCGGATCGTATACGCTGGCCGAGTGCGCGGCGTCCGTAGCGCAAGTGGCAACCATCGCGTCGACGCTCTGCCCTGTGCGCGACCAGCTCATCGGCAGCAGTGTCGCTTTGGCCAGCGCGGAGTTCCGTTTCCCCATCTTTAGTTTCCTGGACCTCGGGTTCGTGCCGCTGGGGCTGCCGCCGTTGGACGGGGTACTCTTCTTCGATATCGGCGCCGCGTTCAACTCCTTCGATCAGCTGGTCTGGCATCGCAAGTCCGGAATGGATCCCTACTTCGTGCGAGAGCCGTTGGCGGCCGTTGGGGGAGGGATCCGCTTGAACATCTTCTACAATGTCTTTCGACTCGACTACGCGTATCCGCTCGACCGACCCACCCGCCCGTCGGGCGTCTGGTCACTGTCTTTCGGGCCGACCTTCTGAATGTGATTTGGCTGTCATCCTCTTGACCGTCTCCTTGCATTGGTGCTGGGCGTGGCTATTTTGGACTATGCCTACAGGACTCCAGCCTTCCCGCGTGAATCTGAGGAAAAAGACACGAGCAACAGCTTCAAATACTTGAAGGTGCACCGGTCTAGGAAATCGCTTCTGCTGACCGCCCTGGTCTGGGTGTGGGTGACGCCGTTCGTCGCCTCATGTGGCGACGGGCAGGAGTCGGCCTCGATGGGTGGAGCGCTGGACCGCGCGGCCTGGCTGGGCAGCGCGGAAGGGTGGGGTCTTTTGGGTCTGCCTCTGGGAGGCGGTCCCTTGAGCTACCTGAGCGCCGCGAACCTCGAGTCGCCGACTTGGGCGCCGCCGGAACTCGGCCGTGTGGTTCGGGCGTGGCCCGGCGACGGTGTCATCTGGGTGCAGTTCGCCGATACGCGCATCGGTCTCTATGACTACTCGACCGGACACATACTGAGCTTCGATAGCCTGAAGGTCAGGGCGCCGGTCGCGGTCCCCCTCGACGGCGAGACGGCTGTGGCTGTCGTCCGTGATAGCAGCTCGGTTGAGCTTGCCGGGGTGGTGTCCGAAGGATGGCGTGTGAGATTCGACGGGCAACTCACGGACTTGAAGGACGCCGGCGGCGGTCGCCTCGTCGCGGTCGTGTCGGGCGGGACGCAGAACGAGCTCGTCGTCTTCGAGCCTCCTGTGGCGGAACCGGTTGCCCAGCGATCCGGTCTGCGAGTGCGAGATCTGGTGGTGACGCCGTCGGGGGAAATGCTGTACTACACGTCGGCGGACGAGGGGGACCTGGCCATCCATGGGTTGGGTTTGCCGGAACTCGATGAGCTCGACACCTACGTGCTGCCCGAGCCCGCCGACGCCATTGCACTAACCCCTTCGGGCCACCGGCTGTACGCCGCGGCCGGGTCGAGCTTGCACGCGTTCGATCGCCTACGCGACGAGCCGGTCTCGACATTGCCGCTGCCGGGTCGCGCGACGGCGCTACGGTTCAGCGTCAACGGGTCTAATCTTCTGGCTCGCCTTGCCGGGGGAGAGGAAATCGCTGTCGTGCGGGTCGGTGTCGACTCGGTATTGGGGGTGTTGCGTGGCGGTTGGGATGATAGGTTGCCGGTGTCGCTGCCGGGAGGACGCCTGATCGCGCAGACCGACTCGTCGCTCGTGTTGTACGACATTCTGAGGCTTGTCGAAGTCGCACGAGCCGAGTCCGGCGAGGGGTTGGCGTGGCTGGCGGTCAACTGGCAGCCGCCGCGACCGCGGGCCGACCTGGCGAGTCGTCCGGGTCGAGAAGCTGGGCCCGTGACGGGGTCTCCCTCACCGTCGGGTGGCGATGCGGGGCTCGCTCCTGAGGAGGGGGTCCCGGCGGGGTTCTATGCGGTCGTGCTGGCGGCACGCCAACGAGCCGGAGTGGATGAGCTGGTCTCGTGGCTGCGAAGCGTCGGGTACTCTTCGGTTGTCGACCTGCACCGGGATGTGATGGGTGTCGAGTGGTTCCGGGCCATGGTGGGTCCCTACGCCAGCCGCGAGCAGGCTGAGGCCGCCGCGCAGTCGCTCGCCGCGCGCTACGGATACAAGCCGTGGATTCTACGTGTCGAGCCCGAGGAGCAGCCGACCGAAACGGGGGCGGATGTGGCGGGTGAAGGCAATAGCGTTGCCGACGCTCCCCTCGAGAATGGTGGGACCTAACGTGTAGCCGGTGACGTGGAGCCGCATTGCGGATCCTGCGCGTGGGAAATCGGGAGGTGGTGGCAGGTGGAGGCATCGAAGCCTAAGTCCGGGGTTCCGTGGCCGCACGCCCTATCGTTGGTACTGGCCGCCGAGGAGCCGCAGCAATTTGATTGGGCCCTAACAGCCGCGATCGAGATTGCTCGGAAACTGGCCGAGCAAGGTAAGGTCGTCCTGGTCGATGCTGGGGCGGGCGGAGCT
>JASFMO010000447.1:0-3266 GCA_050117535.1 Gemmatimonadales bacterium
TCGCCTTGGTCGAGATCAAGAAGAAGGCGACGAGCCCGATGGCCACCATGAGGGCGCCCAGCCACCAGACCCGAGGCGGCAAGCGATCGTACTCACGAGTATCGAAGGAATTTCCGGGTAGAATGGTCGACTCGTTCAAGAGGGTCTGCGCTCGGGCTCGGAACCTTGTATATTAGTATGTTGTTAATATGCCATACGGCTTACCCTCAACGGGCAAGGCTCACCAAGGTAGAGAGGGTAAGGCCGGCAAGGCAAGGGCGTCCCGGATAGCCCTTTCATTCCTACACTTAGCCTATCCGGGGAGGGGAGAAGTCGAGAGATGGAATGCTCGATCTGTGGTGCCGATCTGCACGTCTCCGACATGGTTTGCCGCCACTGCGGGGCCCCAACCGATGATCGTGCCACTTCCGGCGAGCGGTCGGAATGCGCGATCTGTGGAGACGTGTTGTGGTCCTTGGCAGAGACGTGCCGTCATTGCAGCGCCCGGGGATTTCCAGCCCTGAGGCCACGGCTTGGTGACCAGAGCGTTGGCGCGCCTGAGCGAGAAGTGGAAGTGTGACGGCGGCCAGCGCTGATGCTCGGCCGCCTTCCGTGTCGATTCGTAGAGGTCAGAACGTTTAATTTCCGGTAATCTCCCCCACATTCCCCTGCCGTAAACGCGGCCTCGTCGTACAAGAACGGCTGTTGAATGTTGAATATCGAGTAAGGAATATCCAATTTCCAGGTGCTCGGCATTTGGGTGTTCGACATTCGATATTCGATATTCGATATTCGTCCGGGGGGTCGTCATGTACAGAGCACTCGCCGTGTTGTCGGTGATTTGGCCGGTGGTCGCGACCGTGAGTTGCGGGCAGGAGGTCGTGGGCACGCAAGAGATCACGGCGCTGCCGCGCGAGCTGGGCAGCGCCGAGAGCGGTCTGATCGATGCCGATAACGCGTTCGGCTTGAAGCTGTTCGCGCAGGTGCTCGAGGGTGAACGAGAGGGCGCGAACGTCTTCGTCTCGCCGCTCAGCGTGGCCATGGCATTGGCCATGGCCTACAACGGGGCGGACGGCGCCACGCAGCAGGCGATGCAGGAGACGCTGGAGCTCCAGGACCTGTCGCTCGAGGAGGTCAACCGGTCGTATCGCGACCTAATCGATCTACTGAGGGGGCTGGACCCGGACGTCGAGTTCTCGATCGGCAACTCGATCTGGTACGACCAGCGCTACACATTCCAGCAGGAGTTTCTGGACGTCAACCGTGAGTACTTCGACGCGGAAGTGACGGGGCTCGATTTCGCCGCGCCCGACGCCGCAGCGACGATCAACGACTGGGTCTCGAGTAAGACGCAGGGCCGCATCGACCAAATCGTCGCCCCCCCCATCTCTCCCGATCTGGTGATGTTCTTGATCAATGCGATCTACTTCAAGGGCGACTGGTCGCGGCCGTTCGATAAGGAGCGGACCCGGCCCGCCCCGTTCACGTTGACCGACGGCAGCCAGAAGCAGGTCGACATGATGTTCTATCCCCAACCCGACAGCGTTTACGTCTATTCGGATGCTGGGGTGACGGTGTTAGACCTTCCGTACGGCGGCCGGGCCTACAGCATGACGATCGTGCTGCCGGCGGAAGGGACGGATGTCCGGTCGCTGGTGGGGTCGCTCGCCGCCGAAGCCTGGCGCCGCTGGACCGAGGAGCTTCGGGTCGAGCGCGCGATCGTGTCGATGCCGAAGTTCACGCTGGAGTACGAGCTGGAGTTGAGCGAGGCGCTGAAAGCGCTGGGCATGGGCGTCGCCTTCGACCCCGCCGCCGCCGATTTTACGCGGATCTATTCAGGGGACGAACGCGTCTTCATCAGCAAGGTCAAGCACAAGACGTTCGTCGACGTGAACGAAGAGGGGACCGAGGCGGCGGCCGCGACATCGGTCGAAGTGGGCGTGACCAGCCTCCCGCCGATGATCGCCGTGGACCGGCCGTTCGTGTTCGCGATCCGCGAGAAGCTCTCGGGGACGATCCTGTTCCTGGGTGTCATCGAGGATCCGACGAAAGAGAGCTGAGTTTCGAATATCGACTATCGAATGTCGAATATCCAATATCGAGTACTTGGAAATTCGATATTCTTTACTCGATATTCGATATTCATCTCTCCTCCGCGCGTCCTTTCAGCGCCGCGACGAACCGCGGCACCGTCTTCGTCAGATCACCCACCACCGGATAGACCTTCGGCTGCTCGCGCCGCTGGTTCAGCGTCATCAGCGGCGCCTGCGGGTCGAGGTTGAAAGCGAAGATCGCCGCTCGATCGCCCACCCAATCGATGTGCTGTGGCGCGCCGGAAACGCCCAGCGCGATCATGACGCGCGGATTGACCCGCACGCCCGTTTGGCCGATCTGGCGCTCGTCGGGCAGCCAGCTCATGTCGATCGTCACCTTGCGCGTGGCGCCGATCTCGACGTGTGGCGCGCCCAGATCCAGTAGCGCCTGCCGCAGCGGGTCGACGATGGTCTCGAGGTTGTCGATCGATCCCAGGCCGGCGCCGACGTCGATAACGAACTCGGCGTTTTCCAGCGTTACGGTTCCCAGCGCTAGGTCAGCTTCGGCGATGGCCCGGGCCAACGCATCGGCTTGGGGGTCGTAGTCCAACTCGAGCGGCGCTACGTAGACCTCCGTTTCGACGTCGACGGCTTCGGCAGCCTCGGTCGCGACCTCGGGCTCGCACCAGATCAGTCGCATACCGTCTCCCGCCGCTGGCCGGGTCCGGCGCGCGCGCAGTTTACGCTCGTGGATCGGACGGACGAATACGATCGCATCACCGTCATGGAACTCCAGGCGACTGACACCGGGGATCTCCTCCGCCGCGATCTCCGCCTGACGCAGGGCGCCGGCCAGAGCCGGAAACGCGTCCGCCAGCCACGGCGTCGTCACCAGGTGCGAGGGGCGCCAGCCCGCCGCCGGTCCCATCAGCCTGAGCAGCGCCTCCGTGCGGGCGCGGGAGGCGCCGTCCGCGAGAGTGGAGTGCTCGGCGAAGACGATGCGCTGGCAGGAGGCGACACTGCGGAGCTGTCCGGCCAGGGATCGGCGCTGGCTCTCATCCATAGGCTCGCCCAGCACCAACGCGGTCAGCGGTTGCGAACTTCGGGCCGCGATCGACGCGGCC
Source organism: Gemmatimonadales bacterium (assembly GCA_050117535.1). Lineage (GTDB taxonomy): Bacteria > Gemmatimonadota > Gemmatimonadetes > Palauibacterales > KS3-K002 > JASFMO01. Next base: position 3,137 of record JASFMO010000447.1, read on the forward strand.
GCGGCGGCGGGCGCGCGTGAGGTGCGGGCCAATTCATCACCTGCCAGTTCGGGGATGAAGATCACGCCGGTCAATTCCAGCAAATCCGCATGGGCCGTTTGAAAATCCCCGGTGTACGGCTCGGCGGCGG
>JASFMO010000448.1:0-3260 GCA_050117535.1 Gemmatimonadales bacterium
GACTACCTGGTGGCGGCGCGCGAGATCGAGCTTCCGAGCAGCGTCGTCTTCGAGATCGGCGGTGCGGATGCCGTGTCGTATCTGGATATCATGCGCGAGTACGCGCGTCAGCGCGGGCTGCGGCGTCTGATCGTCAAGGTCCCGGTGCTGACACCCAGGCTCTCGAGCCTCTGGTTGGGGCTGGTGACGCCTGTGTACGCGCGCGTGGGGCGTCAATTGATCGACAGCATACGTAACGCGACGGTCGTCGAAGACGAGGGGGCGCGTCGGGCATTCGCCATCCGGCCGCGGGGGATCAGTGAGGCGATCGCGCGGGCGCTGGTCAACGAAGACCGGGAGTTTGCGGAGACGCGCTGGTCGGATGCGCTGTCTTCCGGTGGCACGACGTCGTGGGGGGGGGCGAGACACGGCCACCGGATCGTCGATTCGCGCCTCGTCTCAGTTCCGTTCACGCCCGCCGAGGCCTTCCGACCGATCGAGCGGTTGGGCGGCGACGTCGGTTGGTACTTTGCCGATTGGCTGTGGCGGTTGCGGGGCTTTCTGGATCTCTTGGTCGGCGGTGTCGGCGTGCGGCGCGGGCGGCGCGATTCGGACCACCTGCTGCCCGGCGATACGTTGGACTTCTGGCGGGTGGAGGCGATCCGGCCAGCAGAGCTCTTGCGGCTGCGGGCCGAGATGAAGCTGCCGGGTCGGGCCTGGCTGCAGTACGAGGTCGAGGGCGAGGACGAGGGCTGCACGGTCCGTCAGACGGCGATCTTCGATCCCAGCGGCGTCTTCGGCTTGCTGTATTGGTACGGTCTCTATCCGCTCCACAAGCTCATATTCGCCGGCGGGTTGCGGGGGATCGTGCGGGCCATGGAACCGGCACCGAGTGCCCTGGGGTCGAATCCAACGGACAGCGTGGGGTCGGCCGCGAAGGTAAGGGAGTCGCGCGAGGAAGCGGCCGTATCAGGCGCCGTGTTCGCTCGATCCTCGGCGCCGGGCGAGAGCCGCGGCCGCTGAAATCGCGTTCGGGTCGAGCGATGCGTATCGCTGTCATCGGGACGGGAATTTCCGGCCTGGCCACCGCTTGGTTGCTCAACCGACGCCACGAGGTCCACGTGTTCGAGAAACAACCACGGGTTGGGGGGCACAGCCCCACGGTTGTCGTTGAACGCGCCGGCCGACGGCTCCCGCTCGACACTGGGTTCATCGTATTCAACAGGACCAATTATCCCTACCTTACCAAGCTCTTCGACGTCCTGTCGGTGCCATCGCAGGAGACCGACATGTCGTTCGCGGTGCGTTGTGATCGCTGCGATTTCGAGTACAATGGCGGAAACTTGGCCGGCCTCTTCGCCCAGAAGCGCAACTTTGCCCGTCCCGGCTTCTACCGAATGCTGTTCGACATAGCGCGGTTCGGAGTCATGGGAAGGAAGCAGCTGGCAAGAGGCGCCATCTCCGGGCTCAACCTCGGACAGTACTTGAGTCAGATGCCCTTCGGGCAGAATTTCTCACGACACTACTTGATTCCAATGGCCGCCGCGCTGTGGTCGTCGGGCACCCGTGTCGTGGACGGGTTCCCGGCCGAGTCGCTATTGCGGTTCTTTGACAACCACGGTCTGTTGCGCCTGCGGGACCGGTTTCCGTGGCGCACGGTGGTTCGTCGTTGCGACGAGCTGTTGGCGCCGCACGGCCTGGCTGTGATACAGGTGCCGTTTTCACGAGCGGGTCGACGCCGTTCGAAACCTGGGCTTCGACGACCGCTTTCTGCGGCTCTGGGAATTCTACCTCGCCGATTGCGAGGCGGCGTTCGCGGAGCGGTACATCAACGACCTACAGATGGTGTTGACGCATGCGGCTAACCCGTCGCTGCCAAAGGCCTTTGGCGACCTGAGGAATGCGAGTCGACGCTTGGCTGATATGGACGCCCTGCAGGTGGTTAGCAGGTAGATGATGAAGGACGCGCCACTCTCCCGATCGACCTTGGCGGCCTACGGTGCGCCCGGGCTCGTGCTGGCCGCGCTCGCCCTCACGTTCTACGTCTTTCTGCCCAAGTACTATGCCGATGTGGTCGGCATCAACTTGACCGTACTCGGGGTAGTCGTTCTGCTTTCGCGCGTCTGGGATGCCGTCATCGATCCGGCCATCGGCGCGTTCTCGGACCGGACGACGAGCCGGTGGGGCCGCCGTCGACCCTGGATGGCGGCGGGCGCCTTGCCGCTGGCGGCGACGTTCATGCTGCTGGTCGTCATCCCGCACATCGAGAACGCGGTGCTCGAGGGCATGTACCTGGGCGCGCTGACGTTCGTGTTCTTCTTGTTCTGGACGATGGTCACGGTGCCCTACGAGGCCCTGGGTGCCGAGCTATCGTTCGACTACGACGAGCGGACGCGGCTGCTGGGCGTTCGCGAAGCGGCGGTGCTGGCAGGTACTTTGCTGGCGGCCCTGATCCCGATTGCCATCGGGATCGGGAGCGACCTTTCCCACCATCTGGCCAGCGAGCGGCAGCGCTACTTGCTGCTGGGCGGCATCTACGCGGTGCTGGTCATCGCTCTGGTGGGGGTGTGTGTTCTGATGGTGCCGGAACGTCGTTGGGCGGCGTCTCAGAGGCCGAAGGAGTTCTTTCGCAATATCGGCTCGATCTTTCGCAACAGACCCTTCCGTACGCTACTGGCAGCCTACGCGGTCAGCGCCTTGGGTGTCTCGGTCGCGGCAACGACCATCCTCTTCTACACCGAGTACGTGCTGGGTAGCTCGGCTGGCCCCATCTTCTTGGCGATCTACCTTGGCATCGGCACGGCGACGGTGCCGGCCTGGGTCTATCTGGCGCGCCGGTTGGACAAGCGACGCGCCTGGCTAACGGCTCTGGGGGTCAATACGGGCGCTTTTGTCTGGGCGATGCTGCTGGGGTGGGGCGATGCGAAATGGTTCACGGTCATCGTCGTGCTGTCCGCACTGGGACTTGGCGGGGTCATGGGGCTACCGCCTTCGATGCAGGCCGACGTGATCGACTATGATGAGTGGACGAGCGGGCGACGGCGGGAAGGCGAGTACATCGGCTTTTGGTCGATCGTGAAGAAGCTGGCCGCGGCGTCGAGCGCGGGACTGGCCTTCCCCATCCTGGACCTCTCCGGCTACGCGCCTGGCGTCGAGCAGCAAGCGCCGAGTGCCGTCTGGGCCTTACGGTTGCTTTACGTGGGCACGCCCAGCGTCTGCAACCTGATCGCGATGGCCGTGGCGTGGCGGTATCCGATCACTCGGGGTCTGCACGAGCAGAT
>JASFMO010000449.1:0-3256 GCA_050117535.1 Gemmatimonadales bacterium
AACACGTAGTAGATGATTACGTAGAACTGAAAAGATGAGATCAGCATGAAGCCGTTGAAGACGAGGAATGTGGCGACGCAGAGCTTGAGGAAGGGACCAGATTTCAGCGTGGCGCCAAATCCCTTGAAGAAGTCGATCATGTTCCGGGAGAATGCGGTCACAGCGCTCTCGCGCTCGACGTCCTTCTCGTCTTCTTCCTGAATATGTCGACGATGTTCCGATACTTCCGACTGGGCAATCTCCTTGAAACGCTCTCTCAAAAATATCGCCGGCAGAATGCCGACGCCGATCACGAAGACGGCGATTATGATCGCTAATCCGGCAGCTCCGGCCACCTGGTCTTTGAAGAAGCCCTCATACGTCATGATCCACAAGAACCAGGGGGACACGACGTAGGCGAGCTGGCCGATGAAATTCTGCACCCCCATGAGGCGCGTGCGCTCGTGGTAGTCAGGTGTGAGCTCGTACCCGAGCGCTACCCAGGGCGTGGCAAAGACCGTATAGCCGAGGTAGAAGAGGAGCGAGCCGAGGAGGAAATAGACGAAGTAGAAGGTCTCACTCTGGCCTCTCGGCAGCTGCCACAGCAGCGCGAAGATGACCCCGGCCGCGATCGCTCCGATGAAGATGTAAGGCCTTCGCCTGCCCCATCTCGACTTGGTGTTGTCAGAGATGTATCCCATTAACGGATCGGTCAACGCATCCGTTAGCCGCGGCAGGGCTCCCAGTAGGCCGACCAGCGTGGGACTCATACCCAATCCGAGATTGAGAACGATGATCATCCCACCGCTCGCCCCGGCCAGCAGGTTGTTGACGAAGGCTCCCAGCCCGTAGATCAACTTGTGGCCAAAAGAAATGCGATCCTCGGGCGCCGTTTCGTAGTGCTGGGAGTGGCTCATGAGGCGAGGGTCCCTTCGTCAACCGGCAACCGAGACGCGCCCCAACGCTCGAACGCCACGTGCTGCTGCAATACCTTAACGTGGGTTAGCACGCTCAAGGAACTTCCTCGTACACGCGCACATAATCGACAAGCATGGTTTGCGGGAAAACCGTGTTCGCGTTCGGTGGGCCGACCCAGTTCCCACCAACCGCAACGTTGAGGATGATGTAGAAACCGTGGTCGAACACCCAGGGTCCGCTCAGGTCGCCGGGCGCGATTGACTGGTAGAAATTCCCATCGACCAGGAAGTCGATGAAGTCGGGGCCCCATTCCACTGTGAAGGTGTGGAAGTCGGTATCGAACCTGTCTCCGACGAGAGTGTACCGGCGAGTAACAGCCTCTGCGGCGGAGTAGCCCGGTCCGTGCACGCTGCCGTGGACCGTGCTCACCTCTTGGCCGCGATACTCCATGATGTCGATCTCGCCACAGGCGGGCCAGCCAACCGTATCGATGTTCGCCCCCAGTAGCCAGAAGGCCGGCCAGATGCCCTGGCCCCACGGCAGGCGGATGCGCGCCTCGAAGCGGCCGTAGGTCGGCTCGAATAGCCCCCGCGTGACGATGCGCGCCGACGTATAATTCTGCCCCATGTACGCCTCCTGCCGCGCGATGATCGCGAGGTGTCCGTCGCCGTCGAGCGAGACGTTCTCGGGACGGTCCGTGTCGTACTCGAGTTGGGCGTTCCCCCAGTCAGTTCCGATGTCGTAGTCCCAATTCGTCGGGTCGGGACTCTGGCCGGCCGGTCCATCGAATTCATCCTGCCAGACAATCTCCCAGTTCCGCGATGCGGGGCCGGAGGAATCGCTGCAAGCGGTCACTGAAACCGCGAGCGCCGGAAGAACGGCGTAGAGCACGCTCCGAAGTGCAAACTCGATCATCGTACCTCCTGTGCACGCATTTGCTGGAAAAGGCGTGGGTCGTTGAGCGCGGCATCGAGAACCAGGGTTGCGGCGCCGACGGCCGGCGCCTGTGGCCCGAGTTCGCTCGCCCGGATGTCAGCAGCGGCGACTGAGCTCACGAGGGTGCGGCTACGCACCGCCTCGCGCAGTGGCTCGAGGAGTAGCTCGCCGACACGGACAAGGCCGCCGCCCAAGATCACCATGCTCGGGTTGTTGAGGTTAAGCAGGCCGGCCACGGCGATGCCCAGGTACTCGGCCGCCTCGCGCACGATTTGCAGCGCCAGCCCGTCGCCGGCCAGCGCCGCATCTTCGATGGCGGCGATCGTCAACTCCTCGCCCGCGAGCGCGCTGTCCGGTAGATCAGCGAGCAGAGCGGTGGCGCGGGCTACCAGCGCCCTGCTGCCGACAAAAGTGGTAAGGCACCCCCTCAAGCCGCAGACACATGGCTCGCCGTGTGGGTCGATCGCGAGGTGTCCAATCTCTCCGGCAAAGCCCGCAGCGCCTCGGTAGATCTCGCCACCCAAGATGTGCCCCAGGCCAACGCCCGTCGCCAGCTTCACGTAGGCGAAGTCGTCGACGTCGCGGCCAGCGCCCCACCAGCGCTCGGCCAGAGCGCCCAAGTTGGCGTCGTTGTCGACTAGAACGGGCAGGCCGTAGTGCACACGCAGGCCCTCCAAACCGCTGCGCCCGTGCCACTCGGGAAGGACGACCTCTGACAGACCGTAGGGGTCGTCGGGGTCGACGGGACTTGGCACTCCAACGCCAAGCCCGAGCAGTTGCTGGGTTCCGGTGTTAACCGTCGCGAGCGAAGCGTCGCACAGGCTGGCGATCAGTGCGCGTGTCCCCTCCGGATCCATGCGGACCGGATGGGCCGCCTCGTTCCACGCCAGCACCCGACCGCGCAGGTCGGTGAGCGCGACCGCCACGTGCGTCGCCCCGATGTCAATGCCAAGGATGACGCACGCCTCGTCCTGAAACTCGAGGACGATGGGGCGTCGTCCCCCGCGCGAGCGGCCGGTGCCCACCTCGGCGACGAGCGCTGTCTTCAGTAGGTCCCGCACGATCTCCGTAACGGTGGAGCGAGAGAGGCCCGTTCGGCGTGCGATTTCGGCGCGCGAGATCCGGCGCTCTTGCCAGATTAGGCGGAGGACCGAGTCGGCTAGGGGGGGTGCGCGTAGCGCGATGGCGTCCCGCGGGACCGCCTGTTGCGGGGAACCTGAAGCCCGGCTCACGAGCGGTGCCCGCCGTGTGTTGGCGCCTGCCTATCTGTGGAGATAGACATTGTCCACGTAGACGGTGTTCGGATCGCCCGAAATGATCAGCTGCGCCAGGTGCCCGGTCGTCGTGAGGCCCGCGAAGTCGGTGAGCGGCACATCGATGCCCACCCAGTTGCCGGTGGCCAGCGCCGGCGTGGTGGTCGCGT
>JASFMO010000450.1:0-3256 GCA_050117535.1 Gemmatimonadales bacterium
GGCCCGATGCTAATCTGAGGGTGCCGGCTTCACGGTCATCGGGTTCGTGCTGTGGCGCGGTTGAAGGTGGAGAAGTGGCAGATGGATCGGGTGGGAAGATCTCGAGCACGGGTTCAGGAGCACGACGGGTGGCCATACTCTGCCTCCTGGCATTGACCCATTGCGAGCATCGTCGCGAGCGGACGGCACTACCATGCACTGTCCGACGGTGGGTTGCTCGTCGGGTTTGCTGTTTGCGTTACGTTGGAGTCCGAAACGCTCTTTGTTGGCAATAGAGGGCCGTGTTAGACCCACTGTCAAGCATCAGAAACCTTTGCTGTTGCCGACTAGTCGTCCTGGCCCTAATATCTCAAGACCCGTCTTGGACTTCGTGCGACGAAACGGTGGCGGTGAAGACGGGAACGATCCCGCCAGAGGCCGGTCATGCCGACGTATCCGATCGAGTTCACGACCGACCGCGGTCCTCAATCGTTGCAGTTCACGCTGGACGATGACCGACCGCTGCGGTCGCAAATCAACCGCATCATCGAAGAGATCCGTCTCTCGGGCGTCGAGTTGCGCGGCCGGCACGACGAGCGCCTGACGGTCGTCTGGAACGGCGTAGAGCTCGACACGGATCGCACACCACGAGAGCTGGGGCTTAGGCCTGACCGGGCCATCGAACTTCGCATGGTCGCGCAGCGTCGGAAGGTCCAGGTCGCGGAGCCGCCGGTCGAGCCCTTTGTTCCGAAGGGGGGGTACGCCGCCACGTTGGCCGGCTCTGGCGGTGCCCTGGTTGCGTGGCTGATCGCCACGTTCGTCGATGATCTGGGCGCGGTGGTCGCGTCGCTCACGACCCTCGACATCGGTGTGGCGATGCTGCTCGGCGGCACGATCGGCACGGCGGTTCTGTTTGGCGACGCGAGGCGAGCTGGCTTGACGAGCGTGCGCTGGGCGATCGGGGGGGCTGGGCTCGGCGTCATGGGCGGTGCACTAGGCGGTGCCCTGGGCGTCAGCCTCGCGCAACTACTCGCGCGCCTCGATTGGAATGGTTTCCTCATCGGCCGAGTGCTGGCGTGGGCGGCCTTGGGTGCGATGATTGGGTCGGCCCTCGGCGTGCGCTGGATACGGTACGATTGGCGTCGGCTTGTCGACGGTCTGGGTTATGGCGCCCTGGCAGGCGCCTTGGGCGGCGCGAGCGTACTGATTCCCGGTCCCGCGGACTTCTGGCAGGTCATGGCCATGATGCTGGTGGGAGCAGGAATTGGATACGGTGTCTGTGGACCAGCGCTCCAACGTGCGGAGGCGATACTGGACCTCGAGAGCGTGGACGGCAAGCCCGTCCGCCTGTCCGGCTTGCTGGAATGGGCGGTCGGGAATGGTAGTGAGATCCCCCTCACCGATGATTTGACCCTAGCGTACGAAGACGGCACTTGTCTTGTCCTGGCGCCTTCTTCTTCCGAGGGAGAAGCGACGTCGGTCGTCACCGTCGCCGGACGGAGAGCGGAGGACGGCACGGTGATCCGCAACCTGGACCGGCTGGAGGTGGACGGGTGGCGCCTCAGGTTCCGCCGTCGCAGGAGCGCGGAATGGTGAGGGCGCCCCTTGTGTCGCTGACGCTGTGCGTCGCCCTGTTGGGCGGCGATCTATCGGCGCAGCCCGATGTCTCGGGCCTGACGTTGAGACTCATGAGGTGCGTCTCGGAAGCCGGGGCGGCCTGTCTCCGGGTCGACTTGACCCTGCGTCCGGAGGAAGCGGCGCGCTATTCCGGCCTCACCGGCGAGGGTGGCGGTTGGGCCGGGTCGTTGGGTGGAGAAGTGCTGCCGCCGCCGGTCGTCACCGTCCCCGCCCACTCGGACCTTCCGCTCAGGGTGCTCATCCTGGTGGACGTGAGCGGGAGTATGGCCGGAAGCGGTCTGGAGGTGACGCGCTCGGCCCTTCGATCCTTCCTGTTCGACTCGCCCGATTCGGTGCGCGTCGGTATCGCTCCTTTCCAGAGCCGGGATGTGGAGCCGCGCATTCGGAGCGCCGCCTTCGTCTCACGTGACTCTGCATTTCGACAGCTCGAGGCGCTTCCCGAGCCGGCCGGGAACACGGCCCTCTACAGCGCCGCGGCGGTCGGCGTGGAGAGGCTCGCGGCGGAGCTCGACGGGCTGGGCCCCGACGCGTGGGGCGGCCTGTTACTGATCACCGACGGGGTCAACGACGTGGGGAACCGGGGGGACGATGCGGGGCTGCTCGCGGGCCCGGACGGTCGCGAAATCGCGCGGGATGCCTTGGCGGATGGCGGGATCCAGCCGTGGCTCGTGGGCATCGGGGCCAACGTCAGCGCCGCCGAGCTGACCGCGCTGGCCGGCCCCGGCGGCGTCACGATGCTCGCCGGCACGGACCCGCTTGAGCTGGGTCGATCGTTTGCCGCCATCCAAGGCTGGCTACTAACGGAGAGGGAATTCCTGTTCGTCCTTCCGACGGGCGCGCGAACGCGACTTACCGGTCGGGAGACCCCTCTCGAACTGCGGTTCCGTGCCGCGAGTGACGGCGTCGAGGAGGTTGTTCGGGCGTCGAGCTACCGGCCGCCGGCTTTCGCGCTCCCGGCCTTCGAGGAGGTCGGTGACGCGTCGGAGTTGACGGAGTCGTTGATGGCGAGCCTGCCGGAAGGCCCGCTGGCCATCGATCCACGCTGGCCGCTGTTCTTGTTCTTCGCCGTGCTGTGGTTGATGTTGTGGCTGGCGGTGCCGCGGGTGCTGTGGCCGGCGGAAGTCGACGAGGAGGCTGAGGCATTGAGCCGCAAGGTAGCCGCGGCGGCGGAGGCTGAGGAAGCGACCGGCGTCGGTAGAGGGCTGCGGATCGATGTGGAGGAGGCACCCCCACGCAATCCCAACGATGTGACGGGCGAGTTCCGCGCGGTGCGGGGCTGAGAGTGTGAGACATGTGTGAGCGTGGGCCGCCCCAGGAGCGGCGTTGACGCCAATGGCGTGCGGGCGGCAGGGTGTCCCCACGCCAACCCGTGACACGAATCCTGATGTAAGGAGAGTCAGCAATGCCTGTAATACGCGTGCAGAGAACCGGCGTCAGACCCGCGCCGCGAGAGGTGCCGACGGACACGACGGCCGCGGTGCTACCGATGACGCTGGACCGGGTCGGTGTGGAGGCTCCCGAGGACGAAGCGCCGACGAAGGTGAGCGACCTCAAAGAGGCGTTCGAGACGTTCAAGCCGTCGATCGACTTCAAGACGAATGTCGGCGAGGAGGGTACCGAGTTCGTCGCCGAACTCGAG
>JASFMO010000451.1:0-3252 GCA_050117535.1 Gemmatimonadales bacterium
CAGTTTCTTCGGCAGGCTAAGAAGTCCCCATCGAGCACCCGAGCGATGTCAGTGTGAACCGCGTCTCGGGTAGGAGGCGGCTTTTTGCGAATGTCCGTTGTCTGCTCTTTTCGTCGCTCACAGAAGTACCTCAATCCTGGCTCACGCGTCGCGCTGTTGAGCAGAACGTGGCGGTATGTCGCAACGGACTCCTCCCCTACCCACGACTGTCTCTCATACAATCACCCACTTGACAACTTGACCGTTTCCGACGACCCGCGCTGGGAAAACCTCCCGGGTGGGTCTTCGCTTTTAGCTGCGTCGCTGTAGCAGAAGTCGCTTTCCACAGCCAAGGAGGATCTCATGTCCCTGAACTGGGCACGGCGGCTCTTCATCGTCCCCGCCTGTGCAGTGCTGCTCCTGGCCATGGCCGGAAACCTTTCGGCACAGCTCGGTCAGGGGAAGGTGACCGGATTGGTTACGGACCAGACCACCGGCGAGGCGCTGGTCGGAGTGCAGGTCTATCTGGAGGGCATGGGGATAGGGGCGCTCACCAGCGACAACGGCCGCTTCTTCATCATCAACGTGCCTCCCGGCACTTACACGGTGGTGGCCGAGCTGATCGGCTACGCCACCGTGAGGAAGGAGAACGTGCTCGTCGCCATCGACGTGACCCGCGTCTTGGACTTCCAGATGCCGGCGAGCGCGGTGGCCGTGGAAGAGTTGGTGGTCGAAGTGGAGACGACTCCTCTGATCGAGATCGCCGCAACGGGCAGCTCCGACGTTACGACGGCCGCCCAGATCGACTTGCTGCCGGTGACGAACCTGGCCGAGGTTCTGGCCTTGCAGCAGGGCTTCCTGGTCGTGCCGCAGAACACCGATGTGATCAGCTATCTCGACACGCGCCGCGGCATAACCCCGGTCCGCATCCGCGGCGGCCGCGGCGGCGAAACGATCACCCTGGTGGACGGAATTCCGATCAACAACTTCCTGCTCGGCGGTCCGGCGATGTCGGTCTCGAACATGGCCGTCGAGCAGGTCGACTACATCCGCGGCGGCTTTCCGGCCAAGTACGGCAACGCGCTGTCGGGGGTGGTCAACATAAAGACGCGTGACCCCGGGACGAGTTTCCGCGGGCAGCTGCGCTACCAGACATCCGGAGTCGCCGGCGCGCTCGGCAACAACTACGCCGACCTGTTGGACTACCATCAACTCGAGGGGTACGTGTCCGGGCCCGTCCCGGGAACGAGCGACAAGCTCCGCTTTGTTGTCGCCGGTCAGAACCGGAACCAGTCCGACCGGGTGCTGCAGTTCGACAACGATATCACGAACCCGCTCTCGTTTACCCGCAACGAGCGTAACCGCTACGAGAGCGTCTACGACCTCGTGCCCGGCTGGCAGGGCCTGGGGTTCGACGACCGCCGCGACGTCTTCGGCAAGCTGGTCTACTACTTCTCGCCGACGGCCAAACTGGGCCTCAGTGGTATCGACTATCAGCGGCAGACGTTGCCGTACGACTTCGCCTGGATGCAATCGGGTTTTGATCTCTACGGCCAGTGCGTGAAGAACTACCCCGACCTGGAGGACATCTGCAATCGTACCTACTTGGAGGGGGTGAATCCGGAGCAGATGCAGGACTTTCGCGGCACGTACCAGGAAAACACCTGGATGGCGCAGTCGTCGATCGACCAGCGCCGCTCGATGTGGGCGGTGAACTGGGACCACACGCTCGGCCGCTTCGCCTACAACGTCGCCGGGGGCGGGCTGAACACCGAGCGCGAGTCCTGCGTCTTCGTTTCCGGCGTCTGCCTCGGCTCGCGCATCGCCTGGCGCTGGTCCAACGCCAACTTCGTCGAGAGCGGCGGGTCCACCAACTTCGGCGCCCACCCGATCTACGGCACCGACGACAACTTCGGACGCGACAAGTCGAACAGCTGGTTCCTCCGCGGCGACGGTCAGTGGCAGGCCACCGACCACCACAACGTCGGCTTCGGTTTCGAGTACCGGAACCATGACGTCGAGCTCAGCGAAGGGTTCAACGTGGGCCTGAACAACGTCCAGATCGAGTGGAACCAGTACGCCGGGACGCCGTGGGACGCCGCGGTCTATGTGCAGGACCGTATCGAGTACGACTTCATCACGGTCGACCTCGGCTTCCGGTTCGACTACGGGAAGGCCTCGGGGCTGTTCTTCGCTAATCCGCAGGATCCGACCAACGGGACCACCGCCTACGAGGTCTGCGAGAGCCCGGAGGACTTCGGTCTGCCGGGCGACTGGGCCAGCTACACGGACCCGACAACGGGCCAGGAATACAGCGGCTTCCCGGCTTGTGCCAAGGATCCTGGCAGCGAGGGCACGCCGACGCTGCTGAATCAGGCGATCGACCAGGCGATGATGGATGACTTCCAGGATGCGCAGGCGCGCTCGCAGTTCTCGCCCCGCCTGGGCATCTCCTTTCCGGTCACCGCGAGATCGAGTCTGTTCTTCAACTACGGGCGCTTCGCCCAGAACCCGCTCCTCAATAACCTCTACCGTCAGACGAGTATCGGGATGTGCAACCACCCCCAGACCGGGGCGGTCGGCGTCTGCGGCGGGGACTTCACCGTGCCCATCGAGGGTTCGAGGAACGCGATCAGCTCGGTCGTCAACTCGACGGTCAGCCAGTTGGTTGGGAACCCCCAACTGCTCACCGAGCAGACCAGCAGCTACGAGTTCGGCTTCCTGACCGAGATCGGCGACAACTGGGGCCTCAGCGCCATCTTGTACAGCAAGGACCAGTATGGGCTGACCGGCGTGCGCAGTGGCGGCGTCACCCCGGAGGGGGATTTCGTGTTTGACGCCGGGACGACGTACGGCACGAGCACGTTCGAGTACAGCGTGCTGCTCAACCTCGACTACCAGACAGCACGCGGCATCGAGCTATCCTTACGGAAGCGGTTGGCGGACTACTGGGGGCTCTCCATCAACTACCACTTCTCGCGCATCCTCACCAACGCCGCCGCTCCCGAGTTGGAGATTCAGAAACGCGATGAAGGAGACCAGCAACTGCGCGAGGAGGTCCGTTCCGAGATCGATCAGCCGCACGTCCTCAACGGAGTGCTGAACTTCGCCACCGGCGAGCAGTCGCCTCTCGGTGCGTGGCTCAAGAACGCCTCGGCCAGTTTCGTGTTGCGCGTGGCCAGCGGCATGCCTTACACACCGTCCCTCGACGAGGAGGGCTGGGGAGCCCGGGCCGAGCGCAATTCGGGCACCGGACCGACGACCTGGCGGGTC
>JASFMO010000452.1:0-3251 GCA_050117535.1 Gemmatimonadales bacterium
GATGTGGTTCCCGGAGTACCGTCCGATCCGTTACGAGCGGCCCGCCTGGTAGGGGAGGGCCATTTCGGCGGCTGACGTACCCGAAACCAGCGGGGACCGGGTCGGGCCAGCGCCCCGACGTCGGCGCTCGACCCGGTCCCTCCAATCGCCGTCAACCTCTGCCGCGCGCTCGGTCTAGCCACCCCCGCCCACTTCGATCGATGACTTGCCGAACCGGTCCCCGAGAGACTAAGAATATGCGTGGGCTCATTCGTCGACCGGCGGTCCGCCGGACCTCTCGGGCTGGACTGATAGAGCAGGCTCGGCCCGCGGCCCGACCCCGGCAGTGGAACACGGAGGACGATTTCTATGGCCATGATGATTACAGACGAATGCATCGATTGTGGCGCCTGCCTGCCGGTCTGCCCGAACGAGGCGATCAATGAGGGGGTGGCCACTGAAGTACCGGTCTACTGGATCGATGCCGAACGTTGTACCGAGTGCGTGGGCGCTCACGACGAGCCGCAGTGCCAGGAGGTCTGCCCTGTGGACTGCATCGTGGAGAACCCGGACTATCCTGAGACGGACGAAGAGCTGCTCGCCAAGTATCAGAGCCTGCACTGACTATCTGCGTCTTGCGGTTCAATCGACACGCTGTCTACTAAGCGGCTCGCCCGCCGAGGCGAGTCGCTTTATGATTTGCGTCGTCGACATGCGAGGATGTCATGACCGTCATTCGAGACACCGTCTGGAACAACATCTGGATTGAACCCGTCGCTCTCCGACTCATCGACTCGGTTCCCTTCCAACGTCTGCGACGCGTGAAGCAACTCGGGCTCGCCTACTTGGTTTATCCAGGTGCGGCCCACACGCGGTTCGACCATGCTTTGGGCGTCTACCACCTGACCGGACGCGCCCTTAGTCTGCTGGACAGAGCCAACGAACTTGAGGACGTGCCCGAGCGGGACCGCACGATCCTGCGCCTGGCCGGGCTGTTGCACGACATCGGACACTATCCCTTCAGCCATGCCCTCGAAGAGCTCGAGGTCGCTCTCGTGCCCCATGACCATGAGGCACTCGCCGGCGAGTTCTTGGCGGATCCCGATGTCGCCCGTGCCCTGGAGGGGCTGGGAGGCAACGCGACCGCTGAGATCCATCAACTCATCCTGGGTCGGTCGCAGAGCCCACTCCAAGGTCTCGTCTCAGGATCGCTGGACCTCGACAAGATCGAGTACCTGACTCGGGACGCTCAGTTTTGCGGCGTCCCCTACGGCGACATCGACGTGGATCGGCTGCTCGACTCGCTACGGTTGCTCCGGGATCCCGAAAGCGGGCAGCAAGAGGTCGGCGTGGCGGCGCAGGGTCTCTCGGCGCTCGAGTCGCTGCTGTTCGCGAAATATCAAATGTTCAGGAACGTCTACTGGCACCACGCCGTTCGAGCGGCGTCGGTGGCCTTTCAGAGACTCGTGCGTGACGCGCTGACAGACGGCTGGGCCACGCGCGCGCACATCGTGGGGGCCGGGGACGAAGAACTACTCGCGTCACTCGAGAGCTTGGCGGCGCGGAGCACCGCAGACAGCGCCAAACGCGCCCGCGAACTCTACATACCCGCCTTGAGACACCGTCGGCTGCCGAAGCGGGCTGCCGAGTGGGGGGGCGATGCCCTGACCGATGCGTTGACGAAGTTGCAGCGTGAAGTCGCGCCTTGGTTCCACGAGCGGCCCGAGCTGCGGGTGGCGTTGGAAGACCACCTCGCCAAGGAATCGGGGATCGAGCCTGGCAGCCTGTTCATCGACTATCCGTCAAAGCACGGAATGCTGGAGCTAGACATCTTGATGCTCGGACGCGATGGAGACATCCAGAGACTAACGCCGGCTGGACGCGCGGGGCTGATCGATTTACCACGGCTTGGCCGCGATCTGTACCACGCCGCTCGGGTCTTACGCGTGTTCAGTTGGCCCCGGACGGAACTCACAGAGCCCGATCGTGTCCTCGAACTCGTGACCGCGCCCGAGGACGATATCGTCCGGCTCACGGGCTTCCAGGTATCGGAGGCAGCTACGGGATAGGACGGCGGCGTAGGCCGGGAGCTAGGTCCCCTCTACCACCTTCACAACGACAGCCGTGACGTTGTCGAGGCCGCCCGCGGCGTTAGCCGCGTCGACCAAGGCGTCGACGATCTCCTGAAGATCGTCCGTGGGCGTCGACAGGATCGCTTCGATCACGTCGTCGCTCAGCATCCCGCTAAGTCCATCAGAGCAGAGAAGGAATATGTCGCCGGGCTGGGCGGAATCGCCGAATGTCTCGGCCTCGACGTTAGCCTCGGTGCCCAATGCGCGAGTGAGGATATGCGAGAGAGGATGGTCGCGCGCCTGCTCGGGCGTCAGGGCCCCGCGATCGACTTGCTGCTGCACAACCGTGTGGTCGCGGGTAATCTGACTCAGCACGCCATCGCGCAGCAGGTAGCCGCGGCTGTCGCCGACTTGCTCGATTAGGTATTCCGAGCCCGGCACCAACGCCAGGAGCGTCAGCGTCGTACCCATCCCGCGCTTCTCAGGCTCACTCTCAGCACGCTGCAAGATCGCCTGGTTGGCCTCTTCGATCAGGTCGAGGACGCGGGCGTCCAGTTCGGGGGATCTCAATCCCTGAGCGATCGCGCTACAGACCCCGGGCCCTACGGTCTCCGTGACGATCTGGCTGGCGACTTCGCCAGCTACGTGTCCGCCCATGCCGTCGGCGACGATAAACACGCCCGCCTCCTTGTCCGCGAAGTAGGCGTCCTCGTTGCCGGGTCGAACTTTGCCGACGTCGCTCTTACCTGCGTATGTCCACTTCATCTGACCTCCGCCCGTCAGCGCTCGGGGGCGAAAAGTAGTCAATCAGGCGCCGGATTGCTACGTCGCTTGACTCGGACGGTTGGCGCTGGCCACGCGTTCACAGGCGGCGATGGAGGCCGGCCTGAATTGCGAATCTGACCCGGGGACAACTTGAGGCCACTTCGCCAAGTTTCAAGCCCTCTCCCGGTTTCCGCGGCGCACGAGGATGCAGGGGGCTCCAACGACGAATCGAGCCTCGCTTAAGGTCGGTCGGGAACGGCCCTGAATCAAGATCCCGCCGCGGCCCACCGCTTACCGACACTCCGCCCTCGATCTACCCGCCGTCGCGTTTCCACGTCGCTGGGCACCGACACGGCGCCGCCGACTAGCGTCGCCGGCCACCCCTCGTGGCCCCGCCCGACCGCGTGGTAGGTCGACTCCGCTGATAGCTCTGGG
>JASFMO010000453.1:0-3247 GCA_050117535.1 Gemmatimonadales bacterium
ACGCGTACGGCCGACGTTGCGGTCGAGCGCTGTCGCGGTGGACTCGGCAGGCGTCGCGGGTTGCAGGCCCAAGCTGTCGGCGACGGCCTCGGGATCCTGACCGCGGACCACGGCGCTCACACCTTCCAACTGACGAATCGAGTCGGCGGCCACCGCCGCCGCACAGCCGGCCACCACGACCGGCACACGCCCGTTCGAGCGCCGACTCACCGAGCGGACATAGCGGCGCAATTCCGTATCGGCGTTCTGCGTCACGGTGCAGCTATTCACGACAATGGCATCGGCGGCCGCCGGGTCGTCCACCGGCTCGCCGCCGCGCATCGCCAGCCGCTGCCGCATCAGCTCGGTGTCGTACTGGTTGGCGCGGCATCCGAAGGTATGGAAGTAGATGCGTCGGGGACCCCCCGACTCGAGGCGCGTGGACATCAGCGCGTGAATACGGCTAGCCCGAAAGCGAACCGCGTATAAGACTCTTCGACGTCGTTATCGTCGGCGCTCCCTCGCTTGCCGAACTCTATCGAACCGTCCAAACGGGCTCGCCCCTCGCGCAAGTTCAGACCAAGCCCCAGACTCAATGCCCGTTCCCACACCGCGCTCTCGCCGATCTCGAAGGGCAAGCGCTCGGTATGGGCGCCACCGCGAAACAGGAGCTGCGACGTCTGACCGCCTATCGCCGTCAGCTCGACGCCCAACCCAGCACGCCAAACATCGGCGGCCGCCGCGTTGGGAAGATCGTCCGCAACGGTCGACCAGCCTTCCCAGCCGAGAGCGAGCGCGAGGAGGAAATCGGGTGTCAACTGCCAGGATCCGCCGACATCGAGCGTCAAAGGGAGCCCGATATCCAACGACTGCTCCGTGGTGTCGTTTTCTATGGTCAGACCGGCCCCCCAACTGGCGACCGCTCCGAGGATCATCTCCGGGATCGGCTGATACTCGGCGCCGAACGCGAGCCCCCACCCCTTGTAGTCGAGGGCCGTGCTGGCTTCGTGGGGTGCCCAGCCGGCATTCGCTTCGAATAGCCGCTCGACACTCCGCCGCGCCTCACCGGAATAGTACAGGAAAGAGGCACCGAGACTGAGGTTTTCCGCCATCACGCCCGCGAAATCCAGGCGGAACTGCGTGACGCCCCCATCGGAAGTCCGCGTCTCCTGAAAGGCCACCTCCCCGGTGCTGGTCGTCAGGGAATCAATGAACTGGACTCCCCAATCCTGATTCAGGTAGGCGCCTGCCGAGATTCCCGCCGCCCAGCGCCCACCCCAGGGGAGCACGAGCCGGATGATCGGCACGTCCTCTGTACTGATATCGCCGTTGGCCGACTCTCCCGTCACGGTTCGGCTTTCGGGCAGGAACGTCGCCCAGAGGCCCGAACCGGCGAAACGCGCCGCGGCGGCGGGGTTGACCGCCGACAGGTTCCCCCCGTGCAGCGCGACGCCGACGTTTCCCATCGCGCGCGCTCGTGCATCGATCGGAGTCAGACGCCGACCAAGTCCTGTGGCACCCAAGAGGCTGACCTGGGCGTAGGCCTGGGCCGGCAGTAGAGCGCCGACCAGGATGATCAGCAGTACGGGCAGCCGACGTCGCGTCATGGGAAGGCAAATACCGCTTTGGGCGTGAAGATGAGTCGCAAGAACGGCGCCTTCTCGGGCTCGCCACCCGCGGCGCCGAACTCCCAATACCCGAACGTCGTGCCCTCCGGTCGTGCTCTCAGGTCGAACCGCACCGGCAGGGCGGTCGAGTCGCGAGGCACCGAAGCCCAGGCCTGGATCAGCGATGTCACGTTGATCACCACCACCGAGTCTGCCGCCAAATCGGTAGGATTCACATCGAAAAGCGCCTCGCGGACTTCACTGCCGATCGGGGTTTTCGCGCCCAGCAGCTTGAAGTCGTCCACCAACTCGAACGCGGTCGCACCAAAGGTATCCTCGGCCGCAAACGGCACAGGCGGCGCCTCGCGACTGGTCAAAAACAGCTCGGCGCGGTTGATGGTCGACCCGCGCAGCGGAACCGGATCCGCGTATCCCTCCACCGGGATGGAATCCGGTATGACCAGTTCCGTAAACGTGCGCCAACCGTCGGCGCCGCCGATACGCAACACACCTTCAGCCGGCGGAACGGCGGACTGGTCGAAGATGTAGGTCTTGAGCGGGAAGCAGTAGAAAACGCTGATCGCCGAGGGGCAGCGCACCTCGATGGCCGTATCCGGATCAGCCTCGGGGATGATGTTGTAGTGAAGCCTGGGTATGCCCGCCACGAGATGTCCCGAATCGGCCACGACAATCGCCAAACCCGTGTTCGCCTGCGACGTGTCGTTCCATAGGCGCAGCAACGAATCGGAGAAGGCCGTGAGATCGAAGATGACGCTGTCCGGCTTCTCCTCCAAGAAGACCTCGCTCAATACAGCGCCGAGTGTCCCGCCCGGCCCTGCCGTCCACGGCGTCGCTACGCCGGGGCTGTCCACAGCAAACTCCCAATCCGCCGACCGGTTGTCCCACTCGTCTCCAACTCCACGCACTTGCAGTGTCGTGCCCACAGAGGCTAGGACCGTGCGCGCAGTATCGAGGCTGAGCACGAAGCGCAGAGAATCGAATCGTTCAGCGGCCGAGACGGTATCGATGACGAAAATGCTGTCCTGGATCGGCGCCTGGAAGCGAGCCAGGCCGCGGCCGGTGAGATTGGGCGACCCATCCTCGGCGATGATGAATGTCGCGCCCGACGGCCCGCTAAATCCGGAAAAGACCGTATCGGTCCAGCCCGCCAGGTCCTCCGGCAGCAGCAGAACCTCCAAGGTGGGGGTCGAGATCCCCGGCGCGTCTTCGGGGTCGACCGAGAGCAGTTCCTCTCGCTGGCACGCCGCGAACAAAACGACGCCGGCGGCCAAACAGAGAGACATGACCCTACTCGTCACGCACTCTTCCCTTCCTCCTCGGTCTTCTTCTGCGGCACGGGACGGTTGGAGAGGCTAACGTAGCGAAAACGCAGCTCGGAGACGGCAGATTGGAGCAACTCGAGCTCCTCGCCCGTGAGATTACCCTTCGTCTTCTCCTCAAGCATACCGAGCGTATCGATGAGTTGACGTGCGCCGCCCAGGCCGTCCGTCACACGCTTACGGACCTCATCGGCAGGCAGCGGCTCGCTCTCCTCGCCAGACTCCATGTCAAGCGCCTTGCCGCTATCGAGCAACTGCTCGACCTGGGCCAGTACTGCCACGGCCGACGTGGCAATGCCGGCCACCAGGCTGCTGAAATCG
>JASFMO010000454.1:0-3237 GCA_050117535.1 Gemmatimonadales bacterium
GGCAGGTCGACCTGGAAATCGTGACAGCCCGCCTGGACGGGGATTGGCACACCACCGCGTCGCTCATCGTCGGGTAGTGGCGGTCTGCGTTCGGTCCGTTAACTTCACCGTCATGAGCAGATCGAGGTTTCCCAAATTATCCGGCGCGGTGATCTTCGCCATCTGCACGTTGAACCTGGCCTGCGGACCGGGGGAAGCGGATTCCGAAGCAGCGCTTACCTCGCTAGTCGCAGCGGAACGAGCCTTTGCCCGGTCGGCCGCAGAACTCGGAACGCGGGATGCCTTCCTCGAGTACTTGGCGGAAGACGCGATCCTCTTCCGTCCACGAGCCACCAACGGCAAGCAATTCTTGGCCGCCCAACCAGCCGTGCCCGGATTGCTCTCATGGGAGCCCGCCTTTGCGGATGTTTCCCAGGCCGGCGATCTCGGCTTCACCACCGGACCCTGGACTTATACGCCCGAAGCGGCCGCGGAACCGGCGGCTTATGGGCAGTACTTCACGGTCTGGAAGCGGCAGACGGACGGTACGTGGAAGGTCGCGATCGACCACGGCAGCTACAATCCACCGCCCTCCGGACCGCCTGAGCCATTGAGCAGTCCGACCCGACATCCGTCCGACCGGCGAGGTTACGACCGCGACGTCGATCGGTTGACCGAGATCGAGCGGCTGCTCGCCAAGGACCGAACGTTCGCGAGCGCCATCGCGACGCAGGGCAAACTGCAAGCAGTCAACGCCTTTTTCATGCCTGATGTCCGCATCCTCCGAAACGGCGTTCAACCGAGGGCCGGAATAGAATCGGCTCGGGTGTCGGCTCTGAACCGCCCCGGCACACTCACTTGGCGCGTCTTGGGTGGAGACGTCTCTCAGTCCGGCGACTTCGGATTCACTTACGGCGAGTACGAGTACCAAGCGCCTGGTGCCGGGATGGCAAACGAACTGGGCAGTTACATGAGGGTCTGGCGGAACCTCCCTAGCACCGGCCGAATCTGGCGTGTCGCGGTGGATCTCATGACCGCCTTCCCTCCCACGTCTCCGGCGCCAGAGCAATGACGAGAGTCAGCATGGGCGCATGATCAGAGGTCGGCCACGGCTCCTGGCGAGGCGAGCAAACCCGACCATCCGTGGTCAAGACCGGCCGCGCCGGTTCCGGCACGGTCCATGGCCCAAGCGGTGCCGTAGCGGTACCTTGCCAGAATCATGAGCGATCAAGTGCCCAGACGCCGGCGCTACGGCGAGAAAGAAGTCGGCCTCATTCTCAAGCGCGCAGCCGAGCTACAGCAGAATGAACCGGTCTCTGCGGCGGAGGGCGGAGGGCTCACCCTAGCGGAGTTGGAGGAAATCGCCGCCGAAGCTGGCATCGATCCGCGATACCTGCGCCGTGCCGCCGCCGACGTCGACGCCGGCGGCTCGATGCTCCGCGCCGGGAAAGCGTCCCACTTTTTCGGCGCCCCGCTCAATATCGAACTCGAACGGACGCTGACCGGCGAATTTCCCGAGGAGCAGTTCTCGCTCTTCGTCCCCGACGTGCAGGAGGCCGCGGGGACTCATGGACAAGCCAGCGCTCTTGGCCAGGTATTCACCTGGCAATCGAGCACGCCGCAGGGCGAGCGTTCCCTCCAGGTCACGGTCACGAGCCGCGATGGGAAGACACGCATTCGCATCGAGGAACGGCTCGGCAATCTCGCAGGCCAGCTCTTCGGCGGCATGGTCGGGGGCGGCGGTGGAGGCGTCGGTCTGGGCGTCGGACTCGGTGTGGGACTCGGCGCCTTGCAATCCGCTGCCTTCGCCATCGCCTGGCCCGTCGGTATCATCGGCGGCGCCTACCTGCTGGCCCGATCGATCTACACGTCGACGGCGCGCAAACGTCAGCGAGCCCTGCGCGATCTTCTCGACCGACTCACCGAGCGTATTGAAGACGTCGTGTCGAGGCAGGGGCTTCCCAGCGACGACGAACCTCGCCGACGGCTGACGTCCTAGGCGTCGGCTGCGAGAGCGACCCGCTCATTGCCGACGACGCGGGATCGAATTCCCTGCCGATTCTTCGGTGGAAATCACCGGGCGGTTGCGCGAGATTACCGGTCATGAACGCCAACCCGAACTTACCGAGCGAACAGCGCATGTACCGTGCCCTTTGCGAGCGCGATGCCGCGTTTGATGGCGTCTTCTACGCCGCGATACGAACCACCGGCGTCTTCTGTCGCCCCACCTGCAGCGCGCGCAAGCCGCGGAGCCAGAACGTCGAGTACTATGCCTCCACTCGGGAGGCCCTGCGAGCCGGCTATCGTCCCTGCAAGCGATGCCAGCCGCTCGATCCCAACGGTGCGACTCCCGAATGGCTTCGGCCGCTGGTGAATGCCGTGGGCGACGAACCAACGCGACGCTGGCGGGATGCCGATCTGCGCGAGATGGGGCTCGATCCGGATCGCGTCCGCCGCTGGTTCCAAACGAACTACGGGATGACGTTCCATGCGTACCAGAGATCGCACCGGCTCGGACTCGCGCTCGGGCAGATTAAGAATGGAGCCGATCTGTCCCAGACGGCCTACGAGCACGGCTACGAATCGCTGAGCGGTTTTCGCGAGGCGTTCGCCAAGCTCTTCGACGCACCGCCCGGCCGGGCCCGAGCCTCGGACTGCATTCACATCTCGCGTATTCTCACACCGCTGGGTCCCATGCTGGCGGGCGCGACGGAGACGGCCGTCTGCCTGCTCGAGTTTGCCGACCGACGGATGCTCGAGACTCAGCTCGAACGCTTGAAGCGCCGATTGGACAGCGAGTTGGTCCTAGGTGCCAACGCTCGCCTTTCACAGCTCGAGGACGAGTTGAACCACTACTTCGCGGGCGCGTTGAAGGAGTTCAGCGTGCCGTTGCACTACCCGGGAACCGATTTCCAGGTCGCGTGCTGGGACTACCTCCGGTCCATCCCCTTCGGCACGACGCGATCCTACGCCGAGCAAGCGAAGGCTGTCGGCAGACCCGGTGCGCTGCGTGCCGTAGGCCGCGCCAACGGCGAGAATCGCTTGTCGATCGTCATCCCGTGTCATCGGGTGGTGGGCAGCGACGGCAAGTTGACGGGCTACGGCGGCGGCCTGTGGCGTAAGCGCTTCTTGCTCGATCACGAGCTGCGGCACCGGGACAAGCTCCTCGAGTTCGAGGAGTGAGATTGCGGTCCACTCGTTTTCCGCAACCGGCTGAGCAGTTCCTTCTGCTCGGCAGCTGCTGCGCGTAGACGTTCT
>JASFMO010000455.1:0-3224 GCA_050117535.1 Gemmatimonadales bacterium
TACCGCAGGAAGATGTTGGGCTCCAGCGTCGTGCCCGACTTGCTGGCGACGATGAAGAGGGTGTTCTCCAGGTCGATCTTTTCCTCGAACGTCTTCACCTGGGCCGGATCGGTCGAGTCGACGACGTACAGCTCCGGATAGCCCTTGACCCTCCCGAACGTCATCTTCAAGACCTCGGGACACAGGCTCGATCCGCCCATACCCAACAGAAGGATGTGGGAGAACTTCTCCGCCTTCACTCCGCCGGCAAACAGCTTCAAACGCTCGAGATGCGTCTCGAGCTGCATCTGGGTGATCCACAACCAGCCCAGCCAACTGGCCTCGTCGGCGCCCGTCCAAAGCGATGCGTCACGAGCCCACAAACGGCGCGCTTTCTCCTCACGCTGCCACTCTTCCAGCGTCGCCTCGACCTCGGCGGCATCCGCGTCGGGCAGTGTGAAGTTCAGTCGCGCCCGGATCGCACCATTACCTTCCTGCGACTTCATCAGAACACTCCCATCTCATTTTTGCGCCGCTAGCTGCGCCTTGGCGACCGCGACGACATTCTCGACCGTGAAGCCGAAGTGATCCTGTGCATCCGTGAGCGGTGCGGACGTCCCGAACGACTCCATGCCAACGATGGTTCCATCACATCCGACGTAGCGCTCCCAACCCTGCCCGACCGCCTGCTCGACCGCCACACGCGCCTTAACCGACGGTGGCAGAACGCCGTCGCGGTACTCCGGGTCCTGTCGGTCGAACAGCTCCCACGACGGCATGCTCACGAGACGAACGCGCACCCCGTCCGCCGTCAGCCGCTCGTGCGCCTCGAGGCAGAGCGCGACCTCGCTACCGCTGGCGATCAGCAACACATCGGGTTCACCGTCGGGCGCATCGGCCAGCACATAGGCTCCATACCTCAGACCGCGCGCGGGACCGTACTTCTGCCGATCGATCGTCGGCAGATTCTGTCGGCTAAGGGCAAGTGCCGCCGGCTCGTGCCGCGATTCCATGATCACCCGCCAGGCCTCCACCACCTCGTTGGCGTCCGCCGGTCGGATCACCAAGAGCCCTGGAATCGCTCGCAGCGCGGCCAACTGTTCCACCGGTTGGTGCGTCGGCCCGTCTTCGCCGACGCCGATCGAGTCATGCGTAAAGACATAGATGATGGGCAACTCCATCAGCGCCGCGAGGCGGATGGGCGGTCGCATGTAGTCGCTGAAGACCAGAAACGTCGCTCCATAGGGTCGCAGCTTGCAGTGGGACAACCCGTTCAGGATCGCGCCCATTGCGTGCTCGCGCACGCCAAAGCGGAAGTTCCGCGCCGAATAGCTTCCTGCCTCGAAATCGCCCGCCGCCGCCTCGAACGTCAGATACGTCTTGGTGGATGGCGTTAGGTCGGCCGAACCTCCCAGCAACCACGGGACATGCTCAGCGATCGCGTTCAGAACCTTCCCAGACGATGAGCGTGTGGCGATGCCCTTGGCGTCGGCCGGGAAGACGGGAACGCTCTTGTCCCAACCTTCGGGCAGCTCGCGTCGCTGCATCAACTCGATGTGCCGGGCCGGTTCCGGGTACTCCTGCTTGTACTCTGCGAACCGCTCTTTCCACTTGTCACGCAGAACCCGACCGCGCGCACCAATACCCGCGGTGAAGTGCTCGCGGACACCCTCGGGCACCTGAAAGTGCTCGTCCTCGGGCCACCCGTAGTGACGCTTGGCACCGCGAATCTCATCTTCGCCGAGCGGCGATCCATGGGCATCGGCGCTGTCTTGCTTGGTCGGCGCGCCGTAAGCGATGTGGCTGTCCACAATGATCAGCGTCGGCCGCGCGTCCGTCGCCTTGAACTCCTTGAACGCCGCCTCCAGCGCCTCGAGGTCGTTCGCGTCGGACACGTGGGCGACGTGCCAACCGTAAGCCCGGAAGCGCCCGGCGACGCCTTCGCTGAACGCCAGCTTGGTCGACCCGTCAATGCTGATTTTGTTGTTGTCGTACACCCAGCAGAGGTTCGACAGCCTGAGATGGCCGGCCAGCGAAGCAGCCTCGCTGGTGATCCCCTCCATCATGCAGCCGTCGCCGGCCATCGCGTACACATCATAGTTGAAGAGGTCGAACCCAGACCGGTTGAAGCGTTCGCCCAACCAGCGTCCCGCCATAGCCATCCCGACGCTGACCGCCGCGCCCTGCCCCAGCGGACCCGTCGTGGTCTCGACGCCCGAGGTCAGTCGATACTCCGGGTGGCCGGGAGTCCGGCTCCCCAGCTGGCGGAAACGTTTGATCTCCTCCAAAGGCACCGAGAGCTCATCGCGCACCCGGTAGTCGGCGCTGACCGACCGGACGCCGGCCAGGTGAAGCAGCGAGTAAAGAAGCATCGACGCGTGACCCGCCGAGAGGACGAAACGGTCCCGATTGGGCCAGATCGGGTCCTCGGGATCGTAGCGCAGGAAGCGCTGCCACAGGCAGTAGGCCACGGGAGCCAGCCCCATCGGCGCTCCCGGGTGGCCCGAGTTGGCCGCCTGAACGGCGTCCATGGACAGGGTACGGATCGTATTGATGCAGAGAAGATCCAGATCGTTCTGAACCGTCATCCCATACCTCCCAGAGGCCCGGCGCCCGTGCCGCGTTGCGTACGGCGACAGCTCGGGCTGAAGTGTGCTCCCGGGCCTCCCAAGCGGCCCGGCAGACCGACAGACTCGAAGACGAGCTTCCAGTCTAGCAGAGCCCACTGCCGATCTCAACCGCACGCGCCCGCAAGCAACCGATCGGCTCGGCGCTCACCCCCAGGCGGACGGCCCTGCCAACTCGGGCTGGCGCGGGCACTTGCCCGCCGCGGCGGATGACGGGCACCTTGCCTTCTCCGCTCCCGCGCCGAACCGGCGCGCGGGGACGCTTCGCCCATACGGGCTACCCGACGGTCAGGAGCATGCCGATGCGGATGTCTGAACATTTTGGAGAGACGCTCCGCAAGCCCCCAGCCGAGGCTGAGACGCCGGGCTACGCGTTGCTGCTGCGGGCCGGATACATCCGGTCGCCGGCGGCGGGGCTGTTCGCCTACCTACCGCTGGGCCTCCGCACGCGGCGCAAGATCGAGACGATCCTGCGAGAGGAGATTGACGGCATCGGCGGTCAGGAGATCGGGATGCCAATCGTGCAGCCGGCGGCGCTGTGGGGGGATTCGGCGAGCCCTGACCGAGCCGACGTGGAGGTTGTCAGCTTCCGCGACCGCGCCGACAGAAGCTGGGTGA
>JASFMO010000456.1:0-3217 GCA_050117535.1 Gemmatimonadales bacterium
GCCCGTCTCTTTCGGTTTGGCATTGTCGTCGGTGCCGTCTTTGGGGGCGGCGACGTTAACCCGGACAGGTGTCGGGTCGCTCCGAACGATATATCGAGCGCTGTCATCGATGAAATAGAGGCTGGAACTGGCGCCGCGTCCCCGCACCGTCAGCTGATCGCCGTCGAAGAGCGGAACCGGATCTTCATGGATGGGATGACCGTTGATCGCGACCCCATCGACGTCCCCTGACACCCAAGCGTAAGATCCGCAGCGCTCGACGTGGATTCCGATGTGGGAACCGTTCGCCAACGCTGGCAGCTGCACGTCGACGTCCGCGCCCGAACCGAGCCGGTTCTGGCCGGCGTTGAGCAGATACAGACGTTGATCGTACACGATGAACGGCACGGAGCACTTCTCCTGGGGAAGCCGAACGGCGGGGATGCCACGATCGGGCCTCGGCGGTTGCGCCTCAGCCCGCGGCGCCTGGGGGAGGCACCGCGTTCGTGAACAGTGCAAGGGCGGGGCCCAATAGGGTCGGTGCTGGAAACAGTTGTATTTCAAAGACCTACGATTTCTGGCTCGCGACTCGTGGTAAAAATTTGCCTTGCACAACGCAAAAGTGCTTGCAATGGCCAATCTGAGTTCGCTCAAGCGGATTGACCGGCACAACCGGGAAAGGCATCTTTAGAGCCCGCCGATAGGTTCCCCGGCTCTCTATGATTTCCCTCTCGAGGATTTGGTCGTTGGGCCGGTCGGGGCGACGATTCGACTGTGGCGAGGAGCCACGCGTAGCCGTTGGATTGCAGGAGGGCGGCCTGAGAAACAGACGAGGTTTCACGGTCATCGACTTGATCGTCGTGCTCCTCATGCTGGCTGTGATGGCTACGATCATCCTGCCGCGAGCGCTGAGATCCAGCCCGAAGCTGCAGGTCGATCTCGCGGCCCGGGCGTTGAGCCGCGACCTCGAGACGCTGCGGATGCGCGCCATCGCCGCCAAGCGACATGTGCGCGTCAACTTCGATCAGGCGGGTCGCTTCTACACTGCGTATATGGATATGACGCCGGGCCGACTGGGCATCGTCGCCGAGACCGCGGACGAGATTCGCGGTACCGGTTTGTTGGTGCGGGGCTCTGCCGGCGATGTGCCGGGCGTGCCGCTACCCCGAGGAGTCGTCTTCGGATCCGGCTCGGCGCTGAGCGGACCCAATGGTGCTGACGCATCGGACGCGATCGCTCTGGAGTCCGATATGGTTGAGTTCGACGCACGCGGAATGGTCGCACCGCCGGGTTCCGGCGGTGTTATTTATCTGGTACACGAAGATGATGAGACGGCCGTAGCAGCGGTGACGATCTCGGGTGCCGGTGCGTTCCGTGTCTGGCGCTACGAGGTGGGCATATGGCGAAAATGAGGCGCGCCGTGCTCCCCGTGATCTCGGAGGAAGGTTTCGGGATGATCTCGGTGCTGGTGGCGATGGTGTTGCTCGCGGTGGCGGTCGTCGCTCTGTCCAGTTCGAGCGCGTTTCTGGTCTCGCTACAGTCCGACGCGTCGGGTCGGTCGATCGCGACGTCGCTGGGTGTAGGATACATGGAGGAAGTGCGCCGACGTCCGGTGGAGTCGCTCGCCTCGGAGAACCCCGTCAGAGTTGACGTGTCGGGAGTCGTGGACGAGGGCGGTGCCTTCGTGCGTGAACTCACGATCGAAACCGACCCAGTTGTGGCCGGAGTACTGCGAGCCACGGTGGAGATCGGATACCCCGCCGGCCTCGGCCGCAGGGGCACGGTCAGGCTCGAGACGCTGATCCATCGAGGGAGCGAATGAAGCCCCGGGGGTTCGGCGTGCGAAGGAAGTCAGGTCGGCGGCGTGGTTTCACCCTCATCGAGCTGCTGGTCGCCCTCACGCTGGGCGCTTTCGTGCTCGCCGCCGCGGTCGCCTACATGCTCAGGGAGCTACGGACTCTCACGGGTAGTGAGATTCGCCAGAGCCTGAGTCGAAACACCCGGTATGTCGGAATCACCCTTCAGCATGATCTGCAGCTCGCCGGCCTTGAAATTCCCAGGACGGCCGAGCTGGGGTCTATCGATGTGTGGCCGGGATCCGCAGGCGACACCCTTGTCGTCCTGTACGTACCGTACGAACCCCGCGTGGCGCCGGTCCACCCGCTCGTACCGCCGTTGGGGACCACCAACCCGCTGCCGCCTGGTGGTACCTGCGGAACGCGCTGCATCGAGGTCAGGAGGGACGCCGGGGTTCCGCTCGAACTGGCGGAAGGCGACCTGGTGCGCATCACGATGCCGGGAACGTGGCGCCTGGCGCTGATCGAAGGCATCGGAGAGACGAGCGAAACGTCGGTGGCCCTGAGCCTGGCCGATACTCCGCGCTTGCTGCGGTGGCCTGCAGGACTGGGAGGGGGCCTGCAGCTGGATCGGTTCGAGACCCACGTACAGAAGGTAGCGATCGTCGGATTCTACCTCGACGCCGAGCAACAGCTACAGCGCGCGCATCGTGTCAGCCCTGGCGGTAACCTCATAGGAGACATACTGGCCTACGACGTCGAGCAGTTCGAGGCCACGCTGGTCTTCGCCGATGGAGACGTTGCTGAGCAGGCCAATCCGCTGGACGAGGATGCCACCAACGACTACGACGATATCGTGGCGGTGCGAATTCGTGTGACGATCAGGGCCGACCGTGTGGATCCGCGCGTCAACCGAGGCGAGCCGCTGCGTCGCAGCCACGAGTGGACGGTCACTCCGCGGAACCTTCGCTACTAGAGGGTCCACGCCAACACAGTCCGCGTCCGCGAGGGGTTGGCGACGCAGGACCGATCCGCCGCCCACGTCCATCTCTCGACGAGGCAACCCTAGGACACGGTCGAGCGGCCCCGGCTCCGAGACCGCTATCTCCGATAGATCAGTCCCAACGCCAACTCGATGTTGTCGTTGTCGTTCGAGGCGATGGTCAGCACGCCGTTAAACAGTAGGGCGTCCGTTAGGGTGACCTCGCCGCCGAGCTCGACCCCGAACTCCAGTTCCGTGTTCGCGTCCCTTCCGTCGGGATCGTAGCGGTTGACGGCCAGATAGGGCAGGCCGAACAGCATCACGGGGCGGTCCACCGACCCGACGTCCGCGCCGATCGATACGCCAAACGGTACCGAGAGGACGGTCCCAAGATCGGCGAGCGTGGCCTGGAGTCCGAGGGCCGCAGCGTAGCGGAGCTCGGAATCGCGACCCCACGGCA
>JASFMO010000457.1:0-3217 GCA_050117535.1 Gemmatimonadales bacterium
CTGAACGTCGTCACCTACAACGTCTACTACGGAGCGCCCATCCAGGAGCTGATGCTGGTCCCTGCCGACCAGATTCCCTTCAAGGCGGCTGAACTCTGGGGCCAGGTCCAGGCGACTGACTTCGCCGAGCGGGCCGAGGCGATCGCCGATGGGATCCGGGACGCGGACGCGCACATCGTCGCGCTCCAGGAGATGACGCTGTACAGGTCAGAGTCCCCCTCGGACTTCGATCCCACGAACCCGTTTCCCCTCCCACCGCCGGACGCCGAGGACGTCGAGCTCGATTACGTGGCCATCCTGACGCAAGCCTTAGCTGACCGCGGCCTGTCCTACGACGTGGCATGGGTCACGCCGACTTTCGACATCGAGGTCCCGTTCGTGAACTTCTCTACGGGTGGGCTCGATGACCTGCGGCTGACCGAGATGCTGGTGATCCTGGTCCGCGGCGACGTCGAATGGACGAACGCGATGGGCGCAACCTACTACGCCGCTCTGCCCATCGAGATCGGTCCGCAGACGATCTACAAGCCGAGCGGCTGGGCATCGGTGGACATCACCCACAAGGGGTTGCCCTACACGTTCATCAACACGCACCTCGAGCCCGCCGACATGGGTGGCGTGCTGATCCCCGACTTGATGGAGCTTCAGGCCTATCAGCTGGCCGAGCTGCTGATGATCGCCGGGAGCATCGAGAACCCGGTGATCATGGCGGGCGACTTCAACTCGGACGCCGACGGCAGCACCACGGCGACCTATCAGGACGTACGCGACGCCGGCTTCATGGACGCCTGGCTGATCGGACCGCGGCGCGGCAACGGCTTCACCGCCAACCAAGCGTCGGACCTGCTGAACGCGAGTTCGGAGTTGTTCCACCGCATCGACTTCATCTTCTATCGCGACGCGTTCACCCAGGCGACCGGGCATTTCCAGGGGTCCGTCAAAGCCCAACTCCTGGGCGAGGAGCAGGGCGACAAAACAGGCTCCGGGCTATGGCCGTCCGATCACGCCGGGCTGGCTGCCGCCCTGACCATCGCGCCAGGAAAGGGGCACGCCGAATAAGCGTCCCTAGACCTACAACTCAGCCGTCGATCCGATGGCCATGAGCTGACGAACCCGCTGGGCGGGAGACGATGACCGCGACCGGTCGCGCTCCCGCCCGACTAAGTTCTCGTTCGCGCACTCCAACCCGACGCCGCCTCGAAGACCTCGAGCGCGAAATCGACCTTACCGAAGGGCGCGCTAATCTGTAGACCTTGAACATGCGGCTCGAGCTGACCCACCATCTCGCGGGCGATCGCGAGGCCCTCGTCCATTCCGGCCTCCTTGCCACGCTCTGACGCGAGGCGCATGCGCTCGAGGATCACATCGGGGACCACCACGCCGGGCACCTCATTGTTCAGAAACTCCGCGTTTCGGTAGGACACGAGCGGCCAGATAGCCGCGATCGTGGGGATACGGACGTGCCGAATGCGCTCGACAAACGCCAGGAAGCCGTCCACATCGAATATCGGCTGCGTGACGACGAATTCGGCCCCCGCATCGACTTTCCACTCGAAGTGGTGGATCTCATAATCGGGATCAACCGAGGCGTGGTTGACTCCGACCCCGACAAAGAAGCTGGTCTGCGAGCCGAGCGAGTTGTCGCTAGGGTCGAGGCCGTGATTCAACTTGCGTACCAGATTGGTCAAGCCAACCGAGTCGATGTCGAACACGGCCGTGGCATCAGGATAAGGCCCCATCTTCGGCGGATCGCCCGTGATAATCAGAATGTTGCGCAGACCCATGGCATGCGCCCCCAAGAGATCGCTCAACATCCCCAGCAGGTTCCGATCGCGACAGCAGTAATGTGGAATCGTTTCGAGCCCGACCTCGTGTTCGATGATCGCGCACGTCGCCAGCACCCCCATGCGCATCATCGCACGCGGGCCGTCCGGAACGTTGACGGCGTCGACACCGGCGGCCTTCAACATGTGGATCTTGTCGATCACGTCTGCAGGATCGCAGCCTTTCGGGGGAAGGATTTCGACACTGGTTACCAGTTCACTGGCCGCGATCTTGCCGGCGAGCTGCGACCGCTCGGCGCTGGGTATGGGATCCTGGCCCGGCTCGGCCTCTCGCACCTCGACGGCCCGCACTTTCTCGACCACGACCTCTGGCCTCTGGGGTCGAAAGGCGCGCAGCTGCGCCGCCATGGCCCGGATGTGGTCGGGAGTCGTTCCGCAGCAACCGCCAACGAAACGAACGCCGGCCTGCATCAGCCTTCGCGTGTACTTTGCGAAGTACTCTGGGGAGGCCATGTACATCTTGCGACCCTCAACCTCCCGCGGCAGCCCCGCGTTCGGCATCGCCGACAGCGGCCGGCTGCTAACCTCCGCCATTCGCTGAATCGCCTTGAGGATCATCGCGGGTCCGACGCTGCAGTTGAGGCCGATCACATCGGCCCCGGCGTCATCTAAATGATGAGCGATCCGAGCCGGATCATAGCCGTAGAGCGTATTGCCGTCGGTGAAGACGGTCATCTGTGCCACGATCGGCAAGTCAGCGGCATCGCGGCACCCCAGGATCGCCTGCTCGATCTCCGACAGGTCGCTGAACGTTTCGACCACGAACAGATCGACGCCGCCCGCGGCGAGCGCCTCGGCTTGCTCCCTGAAGAAGGCGCGCGCTTCCTCCCGTGCCGTTGGACCGTAGGGCTCGATGCGTATTCCCAACGGCCCAATCGAGCCGGCAACATACAGGTCATCGCCTGCCACCTCGCGCGCCAGCTCCGCACCGGCCTCGTTCACGGCACGGACTCGGTCACCGAGCCCGTGCTGATCGAGGCGCAGTCGATTACCGCCGAATGTGTTCGTCTCGAGGATCTCGGCGCCGGCATCTCGATAGGCCTGATGAACCTCACGCACCAACTCGGGCCGCTTCGTGTTCAGGTCGTCGTAGGAGACGTTGATGAACACCCCGCGCTGGTACAGCTCGGTGCCGATCGCTCCGTCAAACAAGTGCGCGCTTCCATTCTCGATCAGAGATCGGAAATCGGGCATAGTCGTCTCTCCCACTGCGGGAACCGTCACGCCGGCCGCCAAAGCAAAGACGCGACCCGGAATAGCATAGAGCCCGGGTCGCGTCGTCCCTTCAACCTGTTTGTCTCAGGTTCGCCGCTCCACTGCCTCAGCGCGGCGCCCGGCTCTTTAGGCTTTTTTTATGGTGGTTGCAAGCGGCC
>JASFMO010000458.1:0-3202 GCA_050117535.1 Gemmatimonadales bacterium
CAGTCACCTGGCCGTGCCGGATTCGTCCCGTCCACTGGTATTCACCCGACAGCGACAGACCTGGCGCCGTGAACGACTCGCGAATCAGACCGATTCGGACGCCCATGCCCAGCCCGGTCGCATCGTTCTCGAAACCCTCCCCAGCTGGCAAGATCATCGCCCCCAGCGAGCCGAGGATTTCGACCGAGCCCAGACCGGAGAGCGTCGAGCCTAACCGCCAACCCTCGAACAGCCCGACGGAGACATCCAGTTGAGGCATGGGCACCGAGAACTCGCGAGTGGCGATGGCACCCGCAGCATCGCCCGGGTAGTCGAGCACGTCGGGGATCGCCGCCCAGATGAAGTTGATGCGCCCACCGACGTAGATCCTGGGAATGAAGCGGAACTTCGTGCCGATGGGGCTGGCGGTTCCCAGGACCGGGTTGCCGCCGGCGAGGGCCATACCGAGTTCGGGCTGCAGCGACTGCACGGCCACCACCACGTCCCGGCAGCGAGCCAGCTGCGCGGCCGGCAGCCCGGCGTCGTCGCAAGCCTGAAGCAGGGCAGGATCGCCGGTCTGAGCCTGACCGCGTGCGGGAGCCAGCGCCGCCAACCCGGCCAGTAACAGCGTCTTGCAGAGCGGCTTCATCGGCATACCGGCCGGCTACATCTGCTCGGGCGCTTCGATGCCGAGCAGTTCGAGGCCGTTGCGCAAGACGGTCTCGGCGGCTCGCGCGATGACCAACCGCGCTTGGGTGACGTGTTCTTCCTGGCCCAGCACGCGCAACGATGGATCGCGAGTACCGGCATGATACCAGCTGTTCAGTTGATTCGCCAATTCCTCCAGGAGGGCGGCGACGCGGTGCGGTTCGCGGAAGCGAGTCGCCGATTCCACCACCTCGGGGAAATCGAGTAGCGTCTTGATCATCTCGAGGGCCGACGTTTGATCGATCGGCGTCAGGTCCGCTTCGAGATCGATCTCTTCCGGATCAATGCCGCCGCGGCGGTAGATGCTGCGCAATCGGGCGTGCGCGTACTGAACCTTGTAGACGGGGTTCTTCTCCGATCGCTCCTTCGCCAGGTCAAGATCGAAAACCATCTGCTGCTGCGGGCTGCGATCCAAGAAGAAGTAGCGGGCCACATCCGGCCCGACCTCCTCGACCAGATCTCGCAACGTGACGAACTCGCCCGACCGCTTGCTGAACTTCACCTCCTCGCCGCCGCGCTCGACGCGCACGAGCTGCACGATGACCGCCTCGAAGAAATCGCGTCCCAGACCCAACGATTCCATCGCCGCCGTCATTCTGGGCACATAGCCGTGGTGATCGGCCCCCCATACGTCAATCGCCTTGGCGAAACCGCGGAGCGACTTGTCCCGGTGATACGCGATATCGGGCAAGAAGTAGGTGTAACTGCCGTCGCTTTTCACCAGCACCCGGTCTTTGTCGTCACCGAATGTCGTCGTGCTCAGCCAGCGGGCCCCTTCCCGCTCGTACAGCAGTCCGCGAGCCTCCAATTCGTCCAGCGTGGCCTGGATCTGGGCGGATTCGTAGAGCGACGTCTCGGAGCGGAACTCCTCGAAGCCGACCCGCAGCGACAACATGTCCCGCTCTTGCTCTTGTTGAACGCGGCCGACGGCGAAGTCTCGGGCGAGACGACGCGTCTCGGCGTCCCATTCACCGGAGAAGCGGTCGCCGAACTGCTCCTCCAGCTCGCACGCCAGGTCGATGACGTAGTCGCCGTGGTAGCCGCCCTCGGGTACGGCCTCGTCGTGGCCGCACCTCTGCCGGCAACGGGCGCAGATCGAGTCGACCAGCTTATCGATCTGGACGCCCGCATCGTTGACATAGAATTCGCGCTGCACCCGGTGACCGCTGAACTCGAGCAGCCGCGCCAGCGTGTCGCCGACGGCGGCACCGCGGCCGTGTCCAACGTGTAGCGGCCCCGTCGGGTTGGCGCTGACGAACTCGACGTTGACCGTCATGCCCTCGCCCCACGTCCCACGTCCGTAGTCGCGGCCGGCTCGCACGATGGCCCGGACCTGTTCTCGCAAGTAGTCCGAGCTGAGCCGGAAGTTGATGAAACCCGGCCCGGCGATCTCCGCCGCCTCGACATGCACAGCGGGCAGATCCAAGCGGTCGATGAGCGCCTGGGCTAGATCGCGCGGACTCCGCTTCAGCCGCTTCGCTAGGACCATGGCCAGGTTGGTCGCCAGGTCGCCGTGGGCGGCCTCACGGGGTCGCTCGAGCAGCACCGGGATCTCGCCACTGGCACCCAGGTCGCTAACCGCCCGCTCCAGCGCGGAACTCAGCTCCGGGAGACGCATAGACATCAGCCCTTCTTCGACGCCTTGTCTTTGCCCGTAGCCTTGTCCTTCGGCTTGTCGGCCTTGGGCTTGTCGCCCGACGCGGGAGGGCCCTCCGTTCCGCCCTTCTCCTTGCTCGCGGCTTTCTTGTAGGAATCGCTGCGATAGTCGGTGATGTAGAAGCCGGATCCTTTGAACAGCAGGCCGGCGCCGCCGGAGATCAGGCGCTCGGCCGGACCCTGGCATTGCGGGCAACTGGCGCCGGAAGCCTCGCTGATTCTGGAGAACTTTTCGAATCGATGCCCGCAGTTCCCGCACTCGTACTCGTAGGTCGGCATGCTCTTTCTTCCACCCTCATGTCCAGGAAAACACGCGGCCGAAAGTTATCCGAAGGTGTAGTTGGCTTCAACCGATCGCGTGGTATTCCCCCCACGCCTGGCGGAGACAGCCGCTGATCTCTCCTAGCGTCGCCCGCCGTTTCACGGCCGCGACGATCAGCGGCAACAGGTTCTCGGTCCCGTCCGCCGCCTGGGAAAGATCCTGCAGCGCGCGGCGCACGGCCGCGGCGTCGCGCCGCTTGCGGATCGCTTCCAGGCGGTCGCGTTGCCGGGTCTCCAACTGGGGAAAGGCGGGTTGGTCGATGCGGGGCTCGGGCTCATCCTCCAAGTGGGCGTTCACCCCGACCACGATCCGCTCTCCGGCTTCGATCTCGAGCTGGTAGGCGTAAGCGGCCCGCTGGATCTCGTCCACCATGTAGGCGAGCGACGCCGCCGCTCCGCCGCGTTCCTCGATCTCCACCAGATATTGCCGGGCACGCTCCTCGAGCTGCGCCGTCAGCGTCTCCACGTAGTGGGAACCCGCCAGCGGATCCACCGTGGTCGCGGCGCCGGACTCGTGTGCCAGTAGTTGCTGCGTTCG
>JASFMO010000459.1:0-3187 GCA_050117535.1 Gemmatimonadales bacterium
GAGCTCGACCCGCCTCCCGAGCTCGCGAGTTACGTCGAGCGGTTACGGAACGGGACTCTAGAAGGCGAGCCCGCTCTCGACGCCGCTACCCCAACCCCGACGACTGCCCCTTCACCAGAGACGATTGCCGCCAAACCGATCACAGCCAGGGATATCGTAGGACTGGTAAGGAAGCATCGCTTGGCCGCCGCCGGCCTGGCTACACTGGCGATTCTGCTGATTGCCGTGCTGGCGCGCCAACTGCTGACGAGCAGAGCGACTCGTGCCGATCGAGTGTCGATTGCGGTGCTGCCCTTCCAGAACCTCACCGGTGATCCGGAGAACGATTACATCGCCGCGGGCTTTCACGAGGAAGTCATCAGCCAGCTCACCAAGCTGGGGGGTGTCCGGGTCATCGCCCGCTCGTCGGTCATGGAATACGGGGACAATCCCAAGAACCTGCGGATCGTGGCCGAAGAGCTGGGTGTCGATCACATCCTGGAAGCCAGCCTGCGCGCAGAGGGCGAGCGGCTGCGGATCACCGCGCAATTGATCGAACCCGAAAGCAGTGGGCACCTTTGGGCGGAGAGCTACGATCGCGCGCGCGGCGACCTTCTGGACGTCCAGCTCGATATCGCGCTGGGTATCGCCGAGAGCTTGAGGGCACAGCTGACGCCTGAAGAGCTGGCACGGATCGAATTCCGCCCGACCGAAAATCAGGAGGCCTACGACTACTACCTTCGCGGTCTTACGTTCGAGACCAACTTCAAGCTTCTGCAAGCCGAACAGATGTACGAGCGGGCGGTGGAACTGGATCCCGATTTCGCCGTTGCATTCGCCAGGCTCGGGTACGTCTCGACACATCTGGTCTTCGCGTGGGGGCATCTCGAAGCCGAGCGATACAGCAATGCCGAGCGGCTGAGCAACGCGAGAACCGCTATCGAACGGGCCCTGGAGATCGAACCCGATCTGTTTGAGGGGCACATCGCCCGCCACTACTATTTCGCCGGTCCACTCCGCGAATATGACGCTGCGCTGGAAGCGCTGGAGCGGGCGCGCCAGCTAAGGCCTGGCGATGCCGAGGTCTATCGCCGCCTGGGCCTGGTCATGCGTCGAATGGGCAGGTTCGAAGAGGCCGTACAGTATTTTGAGCGCGCGCTCGAGCTGAGCCCGAGATATCGATCGCTGCTGATCAACGCGGCGACGACCGCGATCTGGGTGCGCGATTTCGAGCGGGCACAGCACTACATCGACCGCGGGTTCGCCATATCGCCCGACGACGGCGCCCTGCACCTGTACCAGGCTCTCCTTCACGTGAACTGGACCGGAAGCGAAGACAGCGCCTGGCAGGCGTATGGGAGATGGGCGGAGAGCAAACGCACGTCGGTCCCCCGGGAAGTACTATTCCACTGGCGTGCCGTGTGGCGGTCGCTGCACGATCATTACCGCGAGCCGATGCGACAGCACACACTCGCCACGTTCGGCACAGACACCCTGGAATACTACTACCTCAAGGCGCTCTCCTACCTGACGACCGGCGAGCTTGACCTGGCGCGAGCCTACTCGGACTCGGGGCGCGTGGTAGAAGAGGCTGTTCTACAGCAAGTGCCGCGCGACACACCATTTGGAGAGAGACGCTACCGAAGCAACGAACTGGCCATCCTTTACGCCGGTTCTGGGCGGACGGCGGACGCGGTCAGGGTTGCCAGGGAGGGTGTCGAGCTTCTGCCCGTCTCGCGCGACGCGATCGAAGGCCCCATGCGGCTGATGACCTTGGCGGAGGTCTACGCGATATGTGGCGAATACGATGCCGCCATCGATGTACTCGAACGCCTGCTTTCGATCCCGTCAGCCACGTCGGCGATGCAGCTATGGCTCGATCCCATCTGGGATCCGTTGCGCGACAATCCTCGCTTTCAAGACCTGCTCGAGCGCTACGGAGGCCAATAAGGCCCGGGCTAACCCGGCTACCCCGCCCGGGCTCCATTCGGTACGGGCTTCTCCGGCACGGCCAGCGCCGGCACGATTCCGTCGGGATGGCCGATGTCGAACAGCATGCCCTCTGACAGCTCGCCCGCCATCCGCTTGGGCTCGAGGTTCACAACGAACAGCGCCTGCCTACCTTCGATCTCACGAGGATCCTCGCGTTCCTGTTTGATTCCCGCGAGAATATTGCGTCTCTGATCGCCGAAATCGACCGTCAGCCTGACCAGCTTCTTCGACTCCGGGATCTCTTCCACAGACTCGATGGTCCCGACGCGGATGTCGATCTGCTGAAGCAGATCCAACGAGATCGTCGGCTTGACGGGCGCGGCCTGGAATGTAGTCATAGTCGTAACTCGTATCCTCAGGATTCTGGTTCGAGCTTTCTATCGCCACACCGGCGACGCAGACTACAATAGAGAAAGCAGGCAAGTGGACAAAGTCAGGACTCTTCAAAAGCGCCGCGTCTTCGACGACATCTTCGCGATCGACGAGGCGGTCATCGAACATCGCCACCACGACGGCTCCTGGAGTCCGCCGCGGCGCCAACTCTGCTTCGAGCGCGGCGACTCGGTGGCCGCTTTGCTGGTCAACCGCGAGACCGGCAACCTGGTACTCGTGAACCAGTTTCGCTACCCGACCCACGAGAAAGGGCCGGGCTGGCTGACCGAGATCGTCGCCGGCGGCTTCGATGTCGAATCGCCCGAACAGGCCATGGTCCGGGAGATCCGCGAGGAAACGGGCTGCGAGGTCGAGAACCTCGAGCAGATCTCTACTTTTTACGTGTCGCCGGGCGGCACGTCGGAACGCGTGATACTTTACTACGGTGAGATCATCGGCTGCCAAGAACGAACATCTGGCCGAGGTGTCGGCGACGAAGACATCGAGGTTATCGAGATGTCTCCCGAAGCGCTGTGGCAAGAGTTTCTGTCCGGACATTTGCAGGACGCCAAGACCATCATCGCGCTGCTCTGGTTGCGAGAACGAGGGAGGGACAGGCCGTGAACGATGTGCTGAGCTCGATCCTAGCCGTCGCAACCCTAGGGTTGCCGCTGATGGGCTGCGGCCCAGCGGCTTCGCAAGGTCAACCGACGCCTGCAAACCCCGTAGTTCAGGCCGAACTCGCGGCGGACTCGCTGGATGATGGGCCGCACGTCTACTGGCAGAGCGACAGGACGGCCATCGTTTTCTATCTGTGCCGCGACTCGCTGGTCACACAAACCTA
>JASFMO010000460.1:0-3186 GCA_050117535.1 Gemmatimonadales bacterium
GTGTGGCAGACGCCGCACGTCAGCACCTTCACAAGAAGTTCATTCGTGGCGGGCTCGGGAACCGGGAGATCGATTGGCTCGAGCGGTGTGGAATGCTCGCCGATATCGCAGATCTGCCTGAGGATCATCGCTCGCATGGGACTCGTTTTCCTCTCGTCGGTGTCCCGAGGCGCCGGTTACTCCTGGCGGCGCAGGTCTCACGTTAGCGCGAGTGGGCTGAGGTCGGCAAACCGGCCTTCGTCTTGGTCGTGGAATAGTGGATCAGAGGTCAAGCGTGGGGGCGTTGGTGTCTACATTCAGGCCTTGCCGGTCGGGAGACGGCGAAGTCTTATTGAGCCCGTGCAAGAATTGATCGTAATCGTCGGGCTGGCGGCCGCCACGTTCGTGTCGACCAGCATCGACAACCTGCTTCTCCTCGTCGGGTTCTTCACGAGTCCGGGCTTTCGAGCGCGCAGCGTCGTGCTCGGCTACGTGGGCTCGGTGATCTTGGTGCTCGGGGTTGGCTTCGCCGCATCGTACGCAGCCGACTTCGCGCCGAATCGCTACGCTGGATACCTCGGCTTGGTGCCGATCGCGATGGGGTTGACTCAGTTATGCCAGGTGGTTCGCCGCGGAAATATGCAGAAAGCTCCAAGTCCGCCGGCGGCACAAGGCGCCCTCTCCGTAGGACTGGTGATGTTGGCGAACAGCAGCGACTCGCTTGGCGCCTTCGTGGCTTTGTTTGCCGAGACGCGGGAACCTTTCACTTTCGTCATCGTTGGTTTCGTTACCGCCCTGTCGCTGGCTTGGATTGGGCTGGCGCGGTGGATCACCGGTCACACGGCCGTGCAGCAACTCTTGCAGCGGTGGGGACGCTACCTGCTGCCCTTTATCCTCATCGCGGTTGGCGCGTACATCCTTGCCGATACGCGGACCGATACGCTCGAAGTTGTCGCCACGGAGCAAGTAGCAGCCGTTGGCCAATCATCGTACCCATAGGGCGGGGCCGGCGGTCGGCCACATGGCGGCCTGTTTCCGTGGGTGCGCAGAGTAGTCAGAGCAGCGGGTCGGGGAGCTCGAGCACGTAGATGCTGAGTAGCCCTAGTAACCCGACGACCAGGAGGTAGTAGACGGTTGGGAGGATCGTCTTTCTGAGCGTGGCCCCCTCCTGACCGAGCAGACCGACGGTCGCCGATGCCGCAACGACATTGTGAATCGCGATCATGTTGCCGGCCGCCGCGCCCACGGCCTGCAACGCCACGACCATCGCCCCGTTGATCGCCAGCTGTGTAGCCACGCCCAACTGAAACAGGCTGAACATCAGGTTGCTGACTGTATTGCTGCCGGCGATGAATGCGCCGAGGGCGCCGACGGCGGGGGCGAAGAAGGGCCAGATGCCTCCGACGTTGGCGGCGACCCAGGTCGCCATGGCGATGGGCATCGAGGGCAGGGACGCACCGTCCGCCAGAACATGTCCGTTCACGCCAGAGTTGATGTAGACCCGCACCATCGGAACGGTGAAGATGAGGACGAAGCCGGCGCCGAGGAGCACGCGCGACGAATCGCGAAGCGCTCCCGCGATCTGGCGGCTCGTCATTCGATGGAGGAACACTGTGGCCAGGACGGCTGCCAACAGCATGGTGGCCGGCAAATAGAGCGGCGTGGACGACGCGGCGATGTCGGTGGAGAAAATGCCGTTCCAGCTGATCTTGACCCGCTTCAGGTAGTCCCCGACCGGCAGTTGTGGCAGCCGTGTGATCACGAGCAGTAAGGCTACGAGAGCATAGGGTGCCCAGGCCAAGCGAGTCGAGATGTGCGTGTCGCGTTCGCGTGCGCTCGTGTTCGTCGTGTCGATGCCGAACCAGTCGGGCGCCCAGGCATGGCGCGGAGCGAAATCCCACGTATCCGACGGCACGAGGAAGCCACGGCGCGCCGCGAAGGTCACGACCATGAGCCCAATGGCGGCGCCGAAGAGCGAAGGGAATTCGGGCCCGAGCAGAGCGCCCGTCAGCGTGTAGGGGACGGTGAAGGCCAGGCCCCCGAAGATCGCGAAAGGCAAGATCGACAGCCCCTCGGTCCACGACCGATTATGGCCGAAGAAACGGGTCATCATCATGACCATCAAGGTCGGCATTAGGGTGCCGGTGATGCCGTGGAGGCATGCGGCATACGTTGTGATGGTCAAGCGGTACTGCTCGAAAGAGATGCCGGCGCCGCCGAGGCGGGCACTGAGTTCGGGGCTGGCCAACCCATCGGTCACCCCGATCAGGATCGGTGTGCCGACGGCTCCGAAGGTGACGGCCGTACTCTGGATCATCATGCCCAGCATCACAGCGGCGGCGGCGGGAAAGCCCAGGGCCACCATCAGGGGTGCGGCGATGGCAGCCGGTGTTCCGAAGCCGGCGGACCCTTCGATGAAAGACCCAAACAGCCAGGCGATGATCACGACCTGCACCCGCCGATCAT
The DNA here is from genome assembly GCA_050117535.1 of Gemmatimonadales bacterium. Lineage (GTDB taxonomy): Bacteria > Gemmatimonadota > Gemmatimonadetes > Palauibacterales > KS3-K002 > JASFMO01. The sequence goes on from JASFMO010000460.1 coordinate 2,446, forward strand.
CGCTGATCCCGTGGAAGCTGCGCCGAATTGCGGCGACGCCTCCTGAATGCTCCAAGGTCTTGAGCAGGAGGATGGCGCCGAAGATGATCAGCAAGATGTCGAAGGTGATGAACAGCCCTTGCACTGTCGAGGCGGCGATGCGTGAGCCGTCAACGCGCCAAACCGCCCAGGCGAGCACGACGGCCGCTATGTAAACGATGGGCATGGCCCACTTGGCTGCGACGCGGAAGCCGACGAGCAAGACGCCGGCCAGTAGGATCGGAGCCAACGCGACGACCGCTTGTACGCTAAGAGTCATGGAATCTTGGTTCCTTTAGGATGCGCGCCGCCGGCGTCGTGGTTACGCTCATTGCGAATCGTCGAACAGTATGGCGTGGACGATCCGGGGGCCGTGCACGCCCAGCGTCAGGTTCAACTCGATGTCCGCCGACTTGCTGGGCCCGGTGACGAAGATGAGTTGACGAGAACGCCTCACAAGATCGCCCAGCTGGCCCGTTGAGCTCAGCTCGCGCAGCCAGGATTCGAACGTAGGGTGGATCCGGCTGAACGGTACGAGCGCGATGTGCTGAATCGGCAATAGACTGGCGACTCGGTTCTTACCAGCGCTCGAACCGAAGGCTAGGGATCCGGTGGAGGCGAAAGCCGCATCAATCCCCGTCAATCCGATCTCGATGCCGGCGGCCCGATGCCGGATATCACCATCGTTAAGGCTTCCAGGCACGACGAGCGTGATGCCGGCGG
>JASFMO010000461.1:0-3181 GCA_050117535.1 Gemmatimonadales bacterium
GCTGCGTCGGTTCTGCCGTTTCGATTCCGCCTGGGTTGTATAGGTGCCCCGGTGGTACTCGAGATACAACTCGTCGTTCCAGACCGGCAATTCCACCGCAGAATCCTGAGCCTGAAGCGATTCGAGCGCACTCAGCGGTTCGTCGTACAGCATGACAGGAAACGTCGGAATGCGGCGCAGGTCCTCCGCACGTTGCAGCATGGCGATGGTGGGACCGCCGCCGTGATCGCCGACACCGTACAGCACGAGCTGATGGTGGCCGCCGGTTCGCTCGCGGTCCTCGACACGCTGCGCGATCAGCCGATCCGGATCGAGATCGTGACCGTAGCCGTAAGGATTGTACGTGAGGACCTTCGAGCCATCCTGGCCCTTCCAGTAGAACGCGTTGTAGGGAAACTCCGTCGAGTCGTTCCAGCGAATCTTCTGGGTTACGAAGTAGTCCAGGCCCGCACCCTTGAGGATCTGCGGAATTGTCCATGGATAGCCGAAACAGTCGGGGGTCCAAGCGACCCGGGACCGGAAGCCGAAGCGCTGTTCGAAGTAGCGCTGCCCGTATAGCCCCTGCCGCACGAGCGACTCGCCGGAGGGGACGTTCAGGTCCGACTCGACCCACCAGCCACCGATTGGCATCCACCGCCCGCTCGCGATCGCCGCGACAATCGAGTCGGCCAGTCCCGGCTGCAACCGGTCCATCGCTTCGTAGTAGGCGGCCGAGCTACCCGTGAATACGTAGCCCGGGAACAACTCGGCTAGCTTGAGTGAAGTCCGCCAAGTATTGCGGATCACGTCGATCGTCTCGCCCCAAGGCCACAACCAGGCCGCGTCGATGTGCGAGTTACCGATCAAGTGAAGCGTGTCGCGGCGGATCTCGCCGGCCGGCTTCTCGTAGGCCAGGTGGTAGCGGTGAACGAGCGCCTGATAGCGGCCCGCTTCGCCGCGGGTCCGGAGCCAGGTCACCGCATCGGGACGCTCGATGGCCGGCGGTTGGCCGGTCAGCGCCTCGGCGTACCGGTAACCGTCCGCGTACTCGGCGTAGCCGATCTCGCGGGCGCGGGCCATCGGCGCCATCCAGACGGGCCGTCCCCTCTCGGGCGTGATCTCGACGACCAGCGAATCGCCCGCGCGGCAGGGAGCGCAGAGCGTCACCGTCCCCGCTTCCCAGTCCGTCTCGCGACCGCTCACGCGGTAGCTCGCGCCCGGACCGAGACCGAGCGTCAACAGGTCGACCGTCTGCGCTCCGAGCGCCTCGGGAACGACGAGGCGGACCGACAGCCGGTTGACGGATCCACCGGCCGAATCGACAGCGAGCGAACCGAACCCGATCCGCCCGCCGACCAGCTGCAGAAGTCGAGCGGCGTCGACGAAGATCGGCGCTTGGTGCGAACCGCCACGCCAAGCGACACCGGCGACGATCGGGGCTTCGCCGATGGCGGCGCGCCGCAAATCGGCGAAGGACAGGCGCAAGCGGACTTCGCGAGGCTCGCCCGGCATCAGCACATCGAAGCTACCCTCTGCCAGCGCCCGATCGTCCTGATTCAAGCCGATCGATACTTCGTGGAATCCCTCCGTGCCCCAAGCGACAACCGAGGCCTGCGCTTCCGCGGCCAGCTCGTCACCCTCCCAACTCAGGGATGGGCCCAACAGCACGGGCCCGAGAGTGACGGTGGGCCGCGGGCGATTGTAAGCGATCAAGCCCGGCGGCCGAACGGTCGACAGCAGGAGCCCATCGACGCCGCCCGGCCCCGCGGGCGCGAGGCGCCCGAGCAAACCGAAGCCCCCGGTCCGGTTAAGCGCCTTCAGCATTAGGCTGTTCCAACCCTCGGCGAGTCGTACCGTGACGGTATCGTTCCCGCTGCCCAGGCCGCGGGCGACCTCGTTGACCCAAAGGCGTTGGCCGTTCAGGCGGACGACCAGATCGTCGTCACTGTCGGCGACCAACAGCACCGTGCGATCCTCGGGTGAGAAGACGTAGGTGTGAGCGTACGCGACCCGCCAGGCCGTGCTCTGCCCGGCGAAGACCGCGTTCAGATCCAGCCTGCCGTTCGCGTCGGCCGAGACCGGGTACCAACCCTCTTCGCCCAGGTTCGGCAAGGCCGAGCCCTCAACGCCGAGATAATCCGCCGTCACTCGATCGGAATCGGCCGGGGCCGAGAACGGACCGGCGATCAGCCAACGCTCGATGGCCAGCTCTTGCGCCTGAGCCGGCAGCTGCAGGGTAGCCGACAAGAGAAGGAGGGTGACCGCGACTCGACTTGGCATCAGGCCCACCGATCAGCAGTTTTCGAGATTCCGGGAAAAGACATCGCCCGGCGACGACGCAACGCTCAGGGGCTCACGGGCAGCAATCTACCGCGAGGCGGTCGCGCGACAATCCTTGGTGAATCCAGCGGCCTGGCTCCCAGTGGTCCGAACGCGTGAGGTGCGATGTGGCGGCTTCAGAGCGGATGCGATACGCACGACGACGCTACAACTCGAACCGCTCGACCAAGCGCTTCTCTCCCTCTCCCAAAACTTGCGCCTCGAGCTCGACGTGCGGCTCGAGCCCACTGCCGCTCAATTTCTTGCGGAACAGTTCGTCGATTTGAAAGACGCCGGCCGAATTGGACATCTCGATCACGATGCGGATCGGTTTTTCGACGCCCGATTCAATGCGTACCGCCTCGATGGCGGCCGCCGACACGGAGTGGATGCTGACCGAGCCGCTCTCGAAAGGAATACGCGAACGCCCCTTGGCGATATCGAGGGCATCGGCTATGCGTACGACTCCCGCTTCCAGGGTCAGCGGTCGTCCATCCGACCGGTGAGCGATGATGGCGTGGAGGACCTCGGCGCGAACGATCGTGGCCACCGACGGAGGGTACAGCCCTTCCAGATAGTCTTTCAGCTTTGCCTGCGCTACGAACAGCGAGTAGTCTTCGTGGCCCGCTCGCTGAATCGACATCCCGACATCGTGGAAGAGCGCCGCCAGCGCCACGACGACCTCCGCGTCATGTCTTTCCAACCCGTAGTCGCGCGCGAGCGTCGGCTCTATGCCCCGCTCCATCAGCAACCGCAGCATTCTGAGTGCGAGATTCATGACGATCTTTACGTGAACCGGTCCGTGATCGGTCATTCCGAGACGATCGATGGCCGTTACGTTGGCGGCGACCCAGAGGGCATACAGCTCATCGTCCGCATTCAC
>JASFMO010000462.1:0-3170 GCA_050117535.1 Gemmatimonadales bacterium
TGATCTCGTCCCCGGGCTCCGGAAAGACCACACTGCTGGAACGGACGGTCGACGCGCTCCGGTCCGAACTGCGCTTGGCGGTTGTGGCGGGCGATGTGCAGACGCGAAACGATGCCGATCGACTGATCCGGCACGGGATCCCGGTGGAGGCGATCGAGACGGGCGGAGGCTGTCACCTCGATGCTCGCCAGGTTGCCAGGGCGCTCGAATCGATGAGCTTGAGCGACCTGGATCTTCTTTTTATCGAGAACGTCGGGAACCTGGTCTGTCCGTCGTCATTCGATCTGGGCGAGTCGATGAAGGTCGTTTTGATGAGCGTGACGGAGGGTGAGGACAAGCCGCTCAAGTATCCGGCGGCTTTTCGACGGGCGCGCGTCCTCGTGATGACGAAGGTCGATCTGGTGCCGCACCTGGAGTTCGAGGTCGATACGGCCATTGAGAACGCGCGCTCGATCAACCCGGACCTCGAGGTGTTCACGACGTCGTCGAGAACCGGGGAAGGCTTGGAGGCGTGGACGGGCTGGCTAGCCGAACAGGTGTCGGCCCAGAGGCAGAGTGTGCGGGGTGCAGGGTCTTAGCGTTCGAGTTCGCGGAATCGTACAGGGGGTCGGATTCCGGCCGTTCGTCTACCAACTGGCGGAGCAATACGCCCTCACCGGTTGGGTGCGGAACACGAATCTCCAGGTCGAGATCGAGGTCGATGGCACGGCGGACGGCCTGACCGGTTTCGTCGGCGACCTGCGGAAACGGGCGCCCCCGCTGGCGCGCATCGAAACGATCGAAGTCGAGGATCGGCAGCCGGGGGGGTTCTCGTCGTTCGAGATCGTCGAGAGCGAAGACGGGGAGGGTTGGCAGTCGATTCCCGCCGACACGTCCACTTGTGACGCCTGCCTGGCCGAGTGCCTCGACCCGTCGGCGCGACGGCACGGCTACGCCTTCACCAACTGCACGCACTGCGGTCCCCGGTTCACCATTATCGAGTCGCTGCCCTACGACCGCGATCGCACCACGATGCGGTGCTTTCCGATGTGCGATGACTGTGCAGCGGAGTACGAAAACCCGCGCGACCGTCGTTTCCACGCCCAGCCCGTGGCTTGCCCGGCTTGCGGACCGAAGCTGTGGTTCTACGACCCACTCGATCAGGTGCCTGAAGGCGAACCCATCGAGGTGTGCGCCGCGCTGCTGCGACACGGGCGAATCGTCGCCATCAAAGGGTTGGGGGGATTCCAGCTGGCCTGCGATGCCGCGAACTCGGAGGCCGTGGCGCGGCTCCGGTCGCGCAAACGGCGCTATGGCAAGCCCTTCGCTCTGATGATTCCCGACCTGGAATGGGCGCAGCGGTTGTGCCAGACGATGCCGCTCGAACTCGACATCCTGGCGAGTCGTGAGCGTCCTGTCGTTTTGATGAAGGCCCGGCCGGAGGCCGACGTCGCCCCAGAGGTCGCCCCTGGTTTGGATACGCTGGGGCTGATGCTGCCCTACACGCCGCTGCACCACCTGTTGCTCCGCGCTTTTGGCGGCCCGCTGGTGATGACGAGCGGCAATGTGAGCGAGGAGCCGATCGCCATCGGCAACCGGGAGGCGGTACGGCGACTCGGCGAGATTGCCGACGATCTGTTGCTGCACGACCGCGACATCTACGCTCGCTACGATGATTCCGTCGTACGGGTGATCGGAGAGGACGTCGTGCCCCTCCGGCGAGCGCGCGGTTTCGCCCCGACGCCGCTCGACCTGCCGTTCAGCACGAGTCGCGACATACTGGCCTGCGGCGCGCAGCAGAAAGCCACCTTCTGCCTGGTGAAAGAGGCGAAGGCGTTCATCAGCCAGCATATCGGGGACCTCGAGAACCTGGAAACACTGGAGCACTACCAGAGTTCGCTCGACACGTTCCGCAGACTGTTCAAGGTCGAGCCGCAGTTGATCGCGCACGACATGCACCCGGACTACCTGTCGAGCCATGTGGCGCACGACTTCCCGGCGCCGTCGGCGTTCCGGGTCGTGGTCCAGCACCATCATGCACACGTCGTAAGCGCCATGGTCGAGCACGGTATCCGTGACCCGGTGATCGGCGTGGCGTACGATGGGACCGGTTACGGCTTGGATGGCGCGATCTGGGGGGGAGAGATACTGACGGCGACCTGGGAGCGATTCGAGCGCGTCGGCCACCTGCGTTATGCGCCGATGATCGGCGGCGAGGCGGCGATCCGTAGGCCCTACCGGATGGCGGCGGGCTACATCTGGTCGCTCTGTGCGGCCAGCGACGCCGAGTTCCAGACGTTCTTGTCCAAGATCCCGATCGCCGAACGGATTCTGCTTCGGCGTCAGTTCGAAGGGAAACTGAACACGCCGCTCACGTCATCCTGCGGACGCCTCTTCGATGCGGCGGCGGCGCTGCTCGGGCTGCGGAGCGAGGCGCTGTATGAGGGGCAGCCGGCGGTCGAGTTGGAGGCGGTCGCGGACGAGAACGTGGCGGACGCCTACTATCCGTTCGATCTAATTCGCGAGGGGGAACGCTGGGTGGTGGACCCGGCGGCCGTTCTCAGGGCGCTGTGGTGCGACTACCGTGCGGGCCGCCCCGTCGCGGCCGTGGCTGCGGCCTTTCACAATACGGTGGCGGCCTTCACGCTGGCGGTCTGTGAAAAGGTCCGGGATGCCAAGAAGTTGAACCGAGTGATTTTGAGCGGCGGCTGCTTCCAGAATGCTCTGCTCACGCGGCGTTTGTCGGATCGGCTGCGAGAGAGCGGCTTCGAGGTCTTCACACACCGGCAGGTGCCGCCGAACGACGGCGGAATCTCGCTGGGTCAGGCGGCGGTGGCGTACGCTCTCATGGAGGAGGGCCGGTAGCCGCTTCTACTCGGTTCAGGGCACAGGCCGGTGCCGACCGGCCAGAATTCCGACACAGGCGTCCAGACTGCCAACAAGGCGACCGTGCTTCGGTTGGACGCGGCTATCGACGCTCGAGACTTCAACAGATACGCGGAAGCGGCTCGCCCTCGGGCTCGGTCATGATCCGCCGGCCGAATCCTGTGTCCAGAATCAGGCGGCCCGCGTGCTTCTCCGTGCACACACCGATCACGGCGGCGTCGCGCCCCTGCGGGTGGGCTCGCAACGCCCGCAGCGCTGCCTCGGTGGCTGACTCGCGGACTCCGATGACGGCCTTGCCTTCGTTC
>JASFMO010000463.1:0-3162 GCA_050117535.1 Gemmatimonadales bacterium
CGCCCGGAGACTCGCGACCGCGGGATCCGCCTGCTGCGCTACGGCATCTACCCGTGGGATACAAACTACCTCGCACTCCGCTATCTCCTCTTGGGGCAGGCGCTGGAGGAGGAGGGCGACCGCGCCCCCGCCATCCGCGCCTACTCTCGCTTCGTCCGGCTCTGGGAGAACGCGGATCCGGAGTTGCAGCCGCGAGTCGAGACCGCGCGGCGCGCGCTCGAACGTTTGACGGCCGAGGGGGCCTCATCGTGAGTGACGTGATTTCAGTTCCGCGATGCCTTGGCAGGTCGCTGAAAAACGCTGCGAGACCCCGCCAAGGAGGCGCCGGGGTCCCCCGGAGCGCAACTCGCGAGCGGGCAAGCACGGCGTCACGCGCTCTTTGGGCGCACGCGAGCGGTGAAGCGCGGGGGACCCCGGCGCGAACCGCAAACCACGGACCTTTTTCAGCGACCTGCTAGTTCGGAAGTGAGAAACCGCCGCGTCTATCGTGGCGTGGCCGTTGAGCCGGTGTTGGAGGTGCCACAGTGAAGCGGATTTCTATATTGTCGCTGCTCCCCGCTCTCGCCGTCGTCGCAACGACCTACCCCAAGTTGCCAGCCGGCCAGGGCCAGTCACAGGACGAGCAGACGATCTGGAACCTCGAAGAACAGTATTTCGCCAATTACGCCAAAGGGGACACGGAGGCGCTCGAAGAACTCTGGCACGCCGATTTCACCGGCTGGCCATCCGAGTCGCCCGAGCCCGTTCAGAAGAGTTCCGCCAGCCAGTCCGTGCGGGACTTCTTGGCGCGGGCCCGGATCGTCTCGTTCAAATTGCGTCCCATGGCGATCGCGATCCGTGGCGACCTCGCCATCACCCATTACTTCCTCGACCTGCGACTCGAAGACCTGGATGCTGGAATTGTCGAGAGCTCGGTTCGAATTACCCATACTTGGCTGAGAGAGGACGGGATGTGGAAAGTCTTCGGTGGCATGAGCGCGCCGTAGGCAAGGTCAGGCCTGCACCATGAAAGCGTTCCTGACCGAGTTGAAGCGCCGCCGCGTCTACCGTGTCGCGGCGGTCTACGCCGTGGTCGCCTTCGTCATCTGGCAGGCGGCGGAGATCGCCTTCCCCGCCTTTGGATTCCCAGATTGGACGCTCGCGTTCGTTATCGTCGTGACGTTTCTGGGCTTTCCCGTCGCCCTAGTTCTGGCCTGGGCTTTCGATCTCACACCGGAAGGCGTCAAGCGAACCGAGCCGACGAAGCGTGATGAGGCCGAGGCCAGGTCAAGGGGCCACGCGGTCCCGATAACCGCGGGAGCTGTGGCCTTCGCCCTGGCGCTCGCCGCCGCCTGGATCGTCCTGCAGGACAAGGGTTCGAACCCACCTCCGACGACCAAGTCGATAGCGGTCTTACCCTTCACTAACATGAGCGCCGATCCCGACAACGAGTATTTCAGCGATGGGATCACCGACGACATCATCCTCCACCTGTCGAAGATCGCCGACCTCGACGTCATCTCGCGCACATCGGTCATGCGATACAAGGACACCGACCTGAGCCTGCGCGAGATCGGCGAGCAACTGGGCGTCGCTACCATCCTCGAGGGGGGCGTCCAGCGCGCCGGCGAGCGCGTGCGGATCAACGCGCAGTTGATCGAAGCGGGGACCGACGAGCACATCTGGGCGGAGCAGTACGACCGCGAACTCACCGACGTCTTCGCCATCCAGAGCGATGTGGCGCGACAAATAGCCGCCGCTCTCGAGGCAACGCTCACAGCCGCTGAACGAGAACGAATCGAGAGAGCGCCGACCACGGACCAGGAGGCTTACGACCTCTACCTGAGGGGCCGCCACTTCTGGAGCCAGCGCGGCGAGGGGTTGCAGCGGGGCCTACACTACTTTCAGCGGGCGCTGGAGAAGGACCCGGATTACGCCCGCGCCCACGCCGGCGTCGCCGACGGCTACAATCTGCTCGGCTTCTACGGCTACCTCCCACCGCATGAGGCCTTCCCCGCCGCTCGAGCGGCGGCGCAAAAGGCGCTGGAGATCGACGAGACGCTCGACGAGGCACACACCTCGCTGGGCTTCGTCAAGCTGTACTACGATTGGGATGCGCGTGGCGCGGCGGCGGAGTACCGGCGCGCCCTTCAGCTCAACCCCAACTCTCCTCAGGCGCACCACTGGTACTCGTCAGCCCTGAGGGTCCTGGGTCGGGTCGACGATTCCATCGAGCACGCCCGCCGTGCCGTGGAGCTCGACCCCCTCTCGGTCTACGAGAGCGTAGCTCTCGGCTGGCAGTTGATCAGCGCACGCCGCTATGCCGAGGCGCGAGAGCGACTGAGGAGGGCGATCGAGCTGGACCCCGACTTCCCGCTGGCACATTGGCTGCTGGGCGAGGCCAACGCGCACGATTCCCGGGTCGCCGAGGGCCTAGCCCACTTCGAGAGGGCCGTCGAGTTGTCCGGTCGTGCCCTATGGTATCTGCCCGGGCTCGGCTGGGCCTACGGGTTGAACGGCGACGCGAGCAAGGCGCGAGAGATAATGGCCGAGGTGCTCGAGCGATCGAAGTACGAATCGTCCTTCGGCTACGCGTTGATCCGCTTGGGCTTGGGTGAGCAGGACGCGGCCCTCGACTTCCTCGAGCTGGCATTCGACGAACGCAACCCGAACATGGTGGGCATTCATTATTACCCAACCTGGGATGACCTCCGCTCGGACCCGCGGTTCATCGATCTGGTCGAACGGGTCGGGGTCGCCGCCCAGACGCTGGAGGAATAGCCAACCACAAAGCCCGCAGCCGCGGGGCGTTTGTCTCGGCCAAGCAGTGAAGTGAGGTCGCTCAAGACACCCCGACCATACGCAAGAGCTTGTCTTTCCAAGCCTGACCCCCTAACGTGGCGCCTCGACTGGTCGACCGGCAGACGTGGTGGGCATAGGAGGCGGAGATGAACGGAGACCTGGCGTCCAAGCGCTCGAGCGGCGCTCCCTTCTGGACTATCGGAGGGGTGATCGTTCTCGGCTGGATCCTGTTCACACAGGGTCACTACCTGGGGATGCCGCTCGAATCGACGGCGGACTCCGCCATCGCCTACTCGCCCGTAGCGTTGCTGGTGTTGATCGGCCTGCTGTGGTTCACGCGCGACCGCTGGTACCCCGCGGTCGTGCGTCTGTTGGAACGCC
>JASFMO010000464.1:0-3155 GCA_050117535.1 Gemmatimonadales bacterium
GCCAACGACGCGGCCGTCGCGCTGGGCGATGAAGCGACCGACCCAGCGCGTTTCCAGAGAAGCGTTGTGACGCGGTGACCAGCGCCTGCGCTCCTCCGTGATCAGCGGAGGCACCCAAAGCGGGTCGTCACGATACAGTCGGTAGGGAAGCCTCACGAAGGCGCGCGCCGCGGCGCCGCCGTCGGCGCGGACGACCGAACAGGGTCGCGTCGTGCTCGGCTTGTGGGAGAGGACTCTCATCGTTCAACTCCCTAGCTGTGGCCTCTGCGGCTATGTTGAAGTGACGCCGACAAGCGAGGGTCAAGCCGCGAGATTCCAAGTCGTGAAATCGCGAGCGCCGCGAGGTTGGTGTACGAACCGCCGCTGCGCGGTGCCCGAGTTCGTCGCATTCTGGACAGTTCTGGTCGCGGCTCTTTACCTTGCTCAAGTCGGTCCCTCGCGCTGGCAGAGTCCCAAGTCCGTGGAAACGGCACATCGAAACGTGAAGATTCGCATCAGGACCCTAGGTGGCCTCGCCTTCCTGATTGACGACCGGGAGATCGTCGAATTGCTCGACCAACCCGTTCGCGCTGCTTTGCTCGCCTATCTGGCCGTCGAGCGGGAGGCCACACGCGAGAAGGTCATGGGTGTGCTCTGGCCCGAGCAGGATCCTGAGAGCGCCCGCCACACGCTCAGCCAGACGCTGTACCGGCTGCGACAGACGTTCGGGCCCGATTGGATCGAGATGGACGGCGAGCGCCTGCGGGTCACCGCTGCCGTCGAGGCCGATGCCCACGTGTTCCGCAGGGCCGTCGAGGCCGGCGAACTGGAGCGCGCGCTGGAGGTATACGGGGGGGCACTCCTGGATGGGTGGTACCTGGCGGATACGCCGCCATTCGAGGAATGGGTGGAAGGCGAGCGACGCGCGATGCAGAGACTGTACGGCCGGGCCAGCCGTGATCGCATCGCTCAACTGAGGAAAGCGGGCGATCTGCCGGGCGCGCTCGGTTGTGCTCGCCGTTGGGCGGAACTGGACCCGGGAGAGGACGAGGCGCAGCACAACCTGATCGAGCTGTTGGCCCAGTACGGCGACCGGGACGGCGCTCTGGGCCAGTACGCGACCTACCGGGCCAGGCTGGCGCGCGACGATCTGGAGCCGCTGGAGCCCACGGTCAAGCTGGTCGATGCCATCCGTCGAGGCGAAGCGCTGGGTGCGCCGGGGCAAGGCTTGGCGAGCGACGCCAGGTCCGGTCGTGACGACAGGCCGGAGGTTGAGGAGGAGAAGGCGGGTCCGACGCGACGGAACGCTGGCCGGGTGATCGGGACGGTGGCCGCGGCGACCGTCATCGCGCTGGCCATCGCCGTCTGGTTCCTCATCGTCCGCGACGAACACGGGCCGGACCTGGTGGCGAGTCGCGTCCTGGTGCTGCCGTTGGAGAACCAGACGGGCGACCCGTCGCTGGATCCCATCGGTCGCCTGGCGGCGGACTGGATCACACGGGGTCTGGCCGACACCGACTTCCTCCAGGTCGCTGCGGTCGGCGAGTTCGGCGGCGGAGAGGTGGGGGAGGAAGAAGAGGCGCGCGAGGGCGAGGCACTGGCGCGGGGCATCGCGATGGCCGAGGAGAATGGCGCGGGCACGCTGGTGTGGGGCACCTATTACCGGCAGGGGCCAGGTCTCGAGTTCCACGTCCAGATGACCGACGTGGCCGACCGCGAGCTGCTGGAAGCCGTCGGTCCGATCCGCAGTTCGGGCAGGGACCCGATGGAAGCGGTGGACGTGCTGCGGCAGCGGGTGATGGTGAACCTGGCGGTGCGCCTCGATGCGAGCTTGGCCAGCACCCTCAGCGAGGCCACGCTGCCCCCGTCCTACGACGCGTACCTCGAGTACATCGAGGGTTGGAAGGCGGTCGCCCACGGACGCTGGGGCGACGCCATCCCCCACATGCGGCGTGCGCACGAGCTGTCGCCCGAGTTCGTGGCGCCGCTGATCTTCGAGGGTTTTGGCCACCTGAATACCGGCCAGCCGGCCCGCGCCGACTCGGTGGCGCGCATCGCCTACGCGGCACGCGAAACGCTCACGAACTACGACCGGCTGCGGCTGGATCTGCTGCGCGCCTACATCCGCGGCGATCAGGTCGGCGCCTACAACGCGGCCTCGGAGGCCGCGCGCATCCTGCCCGGCGGCTCAGCGCACTACGTGGCCGGCCAGCAGGCGCTGGCGCTCAACCGGCCGCGCGAGGCGCTGGGAATTCTGGCGACGTTCGATCCCGAGCGGGAGAGAATCCGGCTCTGGAGCCCCTACTGGCAGGTCGTCACCGCCGCCCACCATGTGCTGGGCGAGCACGAGGAAGAGCTGCGTCAGGCGCGACGCGGTCGTCGCATCATCCCACGCAGCCTGGCCACGCTGGCCTACGAGGTTCGAGCGCTGGCCGCTTTGGGTCGGGTCGATGAAGTGGCGCGGCGGATGGAGGAGGCGCTCAACTACGGTCCTCCGCAGCGGGCTCTTCTGCCGGCTGACATTATGCAGGTGGCGGCGCTCGAGCTGCGTGCCCATGGCTACGACGCGGCGGCGGACAAGGCCCTGCGACGTGGCCTCGATTGGTGCGCTGCCGAGCCCGGGGAATGGGCGACCGGCGCGTCGCGCCGATCCCTCTGCGGTCGCCTGAGCTACTACGCGGAAGAATGGACCGAGGCAGCGGAGATCTTCGCTGCCCTGGCGTCTGAATACCCGGACGAGATTGCATACGGCGGCTACCTGGCGGCAGTGGTTCTCCAAAGCGGCGACAGTATGAACGCCCGCCAGCAAGCCGACTCGCTGGCGCGGATCGAGCGTCCGTATCTGCGCGGCGACCACACGCTTTGGCGCGCCCGCATCTACGCCCTATTAGGCGAGCGCGAGGAAGCGGTCAACTCGCTGCGGAGCGCTTTTGCGCAGGGAACGCAATACGGCGCCTACCTCCACGCCGATCCCCACTTCGCCTCACTCCGCGACTACCCACCCTTTCAAGAGATCTTGCGGCCCAAAGGTTAATCTAACCGCTGGCTAGATGGGCTCGCTTCGGCGCCTGTGATCGCCCTGTGACCGTGGTGTGTGGGCCTGTGACCGGCGTGTGAGGGTCCCTCCGTAGACTGCGGGCACGAGTAGAAACGCGGCAACCCGGCGAAAGGAGAGA
>JASFMO010000465.1:0-3139 GCA_050117535.1 Gemmatimonadales bacterium
GAATCTATTCGACGGCCAGATTGTCAGCGAGGAGAACGGCGAGAAAATCGACGAACTGGCGGAGATCGGATTCTAAGCGAATTGACGCTCGAGGCCAGCGGCGCTCAGTCAGAGATGGCGAAGCCCAACGCCGCTGGCCAACCGTCGAACCGCCACACGATTGTGCGAAAGTACCGGAGGGAAACAAGCCTTGAGCGAAGCACCCCCACCCCCGCGCGTTCTCATCGCGGACGACCAAGCTGATGTCCTGCAGGCTCTTCGCCTGCTACTCAAAAGCGAAGGGTTCAAGATAGATACGGCCAGTTCTCCGGCCACCATTCTCAGCGCCGTCGAGGCGAGAGACTTCGATGCCGTTCTGCTCGACCTCAACTACACCCGGGACACGACATCCGGCCGCGAAGGGCTCGATCTACTCACAGAGATACGAAGGCTAGACGGCACTCTGCCCGTTATCGTGATGACCGCCTGGGCCAGCGTGGAAACGGCGGTGGAAGCGATGCGGAGCGGGGCCCGTGACTACATACAGAAGCCGTGGGACAATGCTCGCCTGTTGGCAACGCTACGCACGCAGGTGGAGCTTGGACAGGCGCTGCGTCGCGAGCAGCGACTGGAAGAGGAAAGCCGTCGCCTGCGCAAGCAGGGTCTGCCCGAGCTGATCGCCGAGTCGAGGGTGATGGCCCCCGTGCTGGAGATCATGGAGCGCGTGGCTCCCTCCGAGGCAAACGTGCTGATCACCGGCGAGCATGGGACCGGAAAGGACGTGGTGGCTCGCTGGTTGCACGCCGCCTCTGACCGAGCGTCCAAACCGCTGGTGACGATGAACGCGGGAGGCGTCGCCGAGTCACTCTTCGAGAGCGAGCTCTTCGGGCATGTGAAGGGCGCCTATACCGACGCCAAGGCCGATCGCATCGGCTGCTTCGAGCTCGCGGATGGCGGCACGCTGTTCCTCGATGAGATCGCGAACGTACCCGTGAAACAGCAGGCTAAACTGCTACGCGTGCTCGAGAGCGGGGAACTACAGCGCGTCGGTTCATCGAAGACCCGAACCGTGGATGTCCGAGTTCTGTCGGCAACGAACGCGAACATCACGGAGGTGGTGGCTGAGGGCGGATTCCGTGAAGATCTTCTCTACCGGTTGAACACCGTCGAGATTCATCTTCCGCCGTTGCGCGATCGGCGCGAAGACATACCCTTGCTCGCCACGCATTTCCTCAAGCGTCACGCGGAGAAATACCGAAAGCCGGCCGTGCGCTTCGACTCTGATGCGATGCGCGCACTCCTGGGTCACTCGTGGCCCGGCAACGTGCGCGAACTCGAGCACGTGGTCGAACGGTCGCTGCTGATGGCGCGGGGCGATGCCGTTCGGGCCGAGGACCTGGGGCTGCGTGGCGCGACGGACGGCAGTGCCCAACTCGAGCAAATGAAGCTGGATGACGCCGAGCGTTACCTGATCCAGAAGGCTCTCGACCGCTACGCCGGCAACGTGAGCCACGCGGCGGCCGCGCTCGGTCTGAGTCGCAGCGCGTTGTATCGGCGTCTCCAACGCTACGACCTTCTAAGTCCGAGTACGAGCGACGAATGAAGAAGCCTCGGCACGACCAGGGTGTGTTGTTGATGACCCTGGCTGCCGGCCTGCCCGGCATGATCGTCGCCTCCTATTTCATCTGGGCCGCCGATTGGCGCTCCCACGTTCAGTGGACCCTGACGCTGTTACTGGGCGGTACGTGGCTCGGTTTCTCGTTCGCGGTGAAGGAGCGCGTCGTTCGCCCGCTGCAGACGCTCTCGAACATCCTCGCCGGACTGCGAGAAAGCGACTACTCGATCAAGGCGCGTTGGGCTAGTGTGGAGGATCCGCTCGGCCTGGCGATGCTGGAAGCCAACATCCTGCGTGACACGCTGCGCGAACAGCGACTTGGGGCGCTTGAGGCGGGCGCATTGCTGCGACGCGTGATGGAAGAGATCAACGTGGCCGTCTTCGCGTTCGACGACGACGACCGGCTGAGGCTTGTGAACAGAGAAGGGACACGACTGCTCGGCCAACCGGCCGAGCGTCTGGTGGGGCACGAGGCCGGGAAGCTCGGCCTGGCGCAGTGCCTGCACGCGGCGACGCCGTGTACCCTCGATCTGAGCTTCCAAGGACGCCTGGCCCGCTGGGAAGTGAGGCGCAGTACGTTCCGTCAGGGCGGCGTTCCACACAAGTTGCTGGTGCTGGCCGACCTGAGCCGTGCGTTGCGAGAGGAAGAGCGACAAGCATGGAGGCGCCTGATCAGGGTTCTCAGTCACGAGATCAACAACTCGCTCGCACCGATCAAGTCATCGGCGGACAGTCTGCTCACTCTGGCCAAGCGTGACCCAGTTCCGCTCGACTTCGATGAAGACCTGCGCCAGGGACTCAAGGTGATCTCGGGACGATCAGAAGCACTGAGCCGCTTCATGGCCTCCTACGCCGACTTCGCGCGGCTGCCGCCGCCGGCGCCGCAGTCGATGGACGTCGGAACTTGGGTCGAGCGAGTCGCCGAACTGGAAACCCGACTACCCGTCAAGGTCTGCCGAGGCCCGGACATGATGATCGAGGCGGATGGCGATCAACTCGACCAACTGCTGATCAACCTCGTGAGAAACGGAGTCGATGCGGCGCTCGAGACCGGGGGCAAAGTAGAAGTCGGCTGGGGAACCGCGAATGGAAAACTCGATGTCTGGGTGCGCGACGAGGGTCCCGGCCTCTCCGATACGAAGAACCTCTTCGTCCCGTTCTTCAGTACGCGCCCCGGCGGCTCGGGCATCGGCCTCGTCCTCAGCCGTCAGATCGCCGAGGCCCACGGCGGCGCGCTCGAGCTGGTCAACCGCCACGACAGGGACGGCTGCATCGCCACGCTGAGCCTGCCGGTCCGACAACAGTCCAACGGACCAGACTCTCACTCGTAGCGAAGAGGCTCGACTGGATCCACCCGCGTGAGCGCGTCGCGCCAGGTTCGCGCCTGATCAGCGACAGCGGCACCATGAGACACGGGAGATCGGTCGCGCTGACGCAGAACAACATCGATCCGATCACTCGGCTAACTGCCGCAACCCTTTCCCTGCGCTCGGCGTCTAAGACAGTGGTGGGACACATGACGAAAGCGTTAACATGCACGTCGTG
>JASFMO010000466.1:0-3133 GCA_050117535.1 Gemmatimonadales bacterium
CAGGGGCACCTCCTCGGGCGTGATCGCCGAACAGCTGGTGTACCCGTCGCTGGCCCGCCCTGATAATCCGATGAACGCCATCGTGATCCGGGCAACGGACGGGACCATCACGGACACTTTGCTGAGGTTTCCACCAGGGCAGCCCATCGGCCCTAATCGCACGGTCTATCACCCGGAGCCGGTATGGGATCTGACGGACGACATGACCCTTCTGTTCAGAAGGCCGCTACCTCGGAGTCGTCACGCTGCCCAGGCTGTTCACTCCGAAGCTATTCCGCGCCGACAAGATCTACGGCATTTGGCTTGACGAGTTCGATCTGCAGTACGTGGTACGACTTCGAATCGTCGGCGATCTTCGGGCCGAGGCCACGTGATAGCTTCAAGGCCTGAAGGACCGCGCGCAAGACCGAGATGGCTATCTAACTCGAGTGCGCTGCGAAAGGGCTGAGGAGGATCACTCGCCGACTCGGACTCGTGTTCGGTTTCGCGACGCGCCGTCCCAAGTGCGGGACTTCCGTCTGAATCCTGCGGGGACTTGCCGCGCGACGAGTGCGCATCGGATAACGAGTCACAGTGCCGGCCAAGCGCGGCATGGTCCATGCCCCATAGCACGACAGCAACTGGAATTGGACTCAGGCCATCTACGCGATCGAACGCGACATGTTGGGCGACTTGCTCCAAGACCTTCGTTACGGCTTACGGACGCTCGCGAGGAGTCCGACGTTTGCCGTGGTGGCCGTGAGCACGCTGGCGCTGGGCATCGGCGCGAATGCGACCGTGTTCACGATCGCGAGTTGCGTTCTCATGCGGCACCCCCCGTTGGTCATATCACCCGACGAGCTGGTGCGGTTCACGTTGGTGCACGAGAGCGGTACGGTCTCGGACGCCATGTCTTATCCCGACTACGAGTACTACCGGGACAACAACCGAGTCTTCAGTGCCGTCTTGGCCTATAGATACAGCAGGACTGCCTTAGCCGTCGGTGATGGTGCTGGGACCGTGACCGCGAGGGCAGGCTTCATCTCCGCAAACTACTTCGATGTGCTCGGCGTCTCGATGGCACTCGGGCGATCATTCCTACCGAGCGAGAACGAGACACCCGGCACGCATCCCGTGATCATCCTGGAGAACGGATTCTGGAAGCGCCACTTCGGTTCCGATCCGGGAGTTGTGGGCGAAAGGCTGTCACTGAACGGTGACCCGTTCACCGTTGTGGGTGTCGCGCCCGAAGGGTTCCAGGGCCTGAGTCCTGTTGAAGAGCCACCGGACATCTTTCTGCCGGCCATGATGCGTGGTTTCGGCCTGCGACGGATAGACGGGCAATTCTCCCATTCTTGGAATCTTGTTGGCAGGCTTCGGTCGGGCGTTGATCTCGCCGAGGCTCAGACAAGCATAGACTGGATGCAGGCGCGTTGGAGAGAGGAGTTCGCGTCGTGGATCGAAGCCACCGCGCCTCCGGTCTATCGGATCAAGTTGACGTCACGGTTTCAGCTCTCGCCGAGAGTGGGCGACACGCTGGCTCGATTGATGACGGCACTGTTCATAATCGTCGGAGCGGTGCTGCTGATCGGGTGCGCCAACATCGCCATCCTACTCCTAGCGCGTGCCTCCAGCCGCCAGAAAGAGGTTGGGGTACGAATCGCCCTGGGAGCCAACCGCGGGCGATTGATGCGGCAGTTGCTGACTGAGAATCTGTTGCTGGCGTTGGCCGGCGGTGCCGTCGGCTGGCTCGTCGCCGCTTGGGTTGTAGGATTGGCCGCTGCGCTCCTTCCCGTTTCCTTCGCGGTGGATGTCCGACCCGACGCGTCGGTTGCCGTTTTCATCCTTGCCGTGTCCGCTGGCGCGGCCTTGCTGTTTGGCTTGGCTCCTGCCTGGCAGACAGGTCATGCCGACATCGTCTCGTTCTTGTCTCGCGAGGAGCAGAGTCGCGAGCGATCTACGCTTCGCAACATGTTGGTGGTGGCGCAACTGGCGATATCGATCGTACTGGTGACCGCTTCCGGCCTTTTCATCAGAAGCCTTATGTCCGCCCGGAGCGTGGATCTTGGGTTCGTGCCCGACCGAAAGCTGCTGGCGACTCCCGCAATCTCGAACGCCGGCTACGGCGAAGAGGAGGGAAGGCAATTCGTCCGGGAGATGCTCGATCAAATTGCCGCGCTGCCCGGTGTGGTTGGAGTCTCGACGACCATGATCGCTCCTTTCCAAGGTAGGGAGACGCATCCCATCCGGTCTGAAACGCAATACGCTGACGGCCGCCTCGAAGCCGGCTTCAATCGTGTCGGGCCGGGCTATTTCCGGCTGATGGGAATCCCAATCGTCGCAGGAAGGGAGTTCGCACGTACGGATGATCGGACCGCCCCGCCGGGCGTCGTGGTAAACCAGGCGCTGGCTGAGCGGTTGTGGCCCGGTCAGGATGCGCTTGGCAAAGCTCTCATCTTCGAGGGGCGCCGCTGGGATGTGATCGGTATCGCGCGCAACGCGCTTTATTACGAAGTCGGAGAGTCGCCGCAGACGCAGTTCTACGTCTCTCAGTTCCAGGATTACTCGCCCATCGTCAGCTTCGTGGTCGCGACTGCCGGCACAGCTCAGGCCGGTGTCCGATCGGTAGAGGATGCGATCCACGGATACGATCCGGCTCTACCGATCCACAGGATGGCCGGGCTGGAAGAGCTCGTTGACGGCGAGTTCGGCCAGTATCGAGTGATGGCGATCCTGTCCACACTGTTCGGTGGGTTAGCCATCCTACTTTCGGCCGTTGGACTGTATGGCGTCCAGTCTTACCTGGTGGGTCGGCGGAGGCGGGACATAGGGATCCGTATGGCGATCGGGGCTCTGGAAGCCCAGGTCGTCAGAGCCGTGATGGGTCGTGCGGTGCGCTTGGCACTGATCGGGATCCTCTTGGGGATCGGGGCCTCGCTGATTCTGGCGCGACTGATAGAAAGCATGCTGTTCGGGATCGCCGCCTTTGACCCCCTGACATACGCCGTGGTGCCCCTGCTTCTTCTCGGCGTGGCTGTCGTCGCTAGCCTCGTGCCTGCCATTCGGGCGGGCAGGGTGGATCCAGTGGAAGTGCTGAGGGAAGAATAGGCGATGGGGCGTGACGGTGTACGAAATGGTGACTGGTGAAAGCCCG
>JASFMO010000467.1:0-3120 GCA_050117535.1 Gemmatimonadales bacterium
CGGATTGTCGCTGGTGCTGGAGGCGTTGCACGACGAGGAGCCCCACGTGCGGCAATCAGCCGTCGCGGCAGCGTGGAAGATCGACTCGCCCAAGGCGTGTGAAGCCCTCGCGCGCGTTTCGAGCGACGAGGATTGGGAAGTGCGGGTCTACGCCGCCGAGGTTCGGAAACAACTCGACTGCGCCCGGGACGGGAGCCGTACTCTAAACTGAGCGTCCGCTCAATCCTGAGCCGAGCCCGTCCTTCCGATCTCGGCCTCGATGACGGGGAGTTCCACCCTCATATCGCTGCCCACCAGCGAATTGTAGGTCGTGACGAACGACAGCGGCCCTACGGCGAGGGTCTCGATGAGTGCGGCTCTGCCCAGCCGGGAATCGATGGCCCGCGCCATATGCGCCCCGACGATATAGTAACCGCGGTCGGTGACTCCTTTCCGCCAAGCCAATCTCTGCAACTCCTCATCGGATACCGTCCCGACCTTGGCGAACAACCCGTTTACTTCTCCGAGAAGGCGGTCAACGTCGTGCGGGTCTTCAAGCAGCCGATAGTCGACCTCATCGGGGGCAGGAAACAGCGAATTCGCCTGGTAGCCGACGTACGTGGCCGTCCCCTCGTTCTGTAAGGCGTCGAGCATGCGGTACAGTTGCTGGTTGGCAAGGGCAGTCTCCGTTCGCTGACGGCGCATATGCGAGTACCCGACGTGGAACATCTCATGCGTCAGGTTATTGAGGATATTCTCGACGTTCCCATTCCAATACGACGCCGCCACGTTGATGACGATGCCACCGCTGACGAACGACCGGGGTGGGATGAAGGCGGTGAAGTAGACGGGAATGCTCACATCGAGATCGTCCGGGAGAAAGGAGCACAGGTGGGGGACCGCCTCGGCAAGGAACACATCCTTTACAGCGATGATCGAGTCGGTCATGCGCAACAAAGGATGCTGGCTCCGCTCTTCGGCGCTCAACTCTTTCAGCTGACCCACACGCGACCACCAGCGCATGTAGTTGATCCGAACGTTGGTGCCCTCAGACCACGCTTGCGTGTAGACCATCGCCTTCTCGTTCTTCCAGAAGCTTCCTCCTTCTTCGATCACGGCCTCGGGATACCGAACGATCTTTTCCAGCGTGTTCGTCTCGAAGGAGACCTTGGACTCCAAGCAGCGAGAGTTGTCCTGTGCGGCACCCGGTAGCGGCAAACCCCACGCTATCGCCGAGAGGCTCATCAGGATAATTCGTGATCGCATCATTCTGTCTCCGTCGCGCCGAAGAGTGGCGCTAAAGCTGTCGCGCGCGAGTCACGATGGTCGGGCCACGGTCGGTTTATCATACACGCGCGGCGACTTTCTATTCGTGTTCCGACGCATTCGTCCAGCCGAACGACGCTCCGCCGATCCGTGGGTGTCCGCATTTGGCTGGACGCGTCCCACCGGCGGACGATGCTGGACAACGAGAAAGATACGCCGACACCCCTAACCACAAGTACTGCATCGATTTATACATCATAGCCCCGCTGGCACACGCCATGCCAACGTCGACGTTGGAATTGTTCAGCCTTACGAGGTCTATCATGCTTCGTGTTTCCGGGATTCCGACAATCACGCGGGACAATCTGGGCTACGCCGTTCGCGGCCTCATCCGCTCGCCAGGGTTCACGGCGGCGGTGGTCGTGACACTAGCGCTGGGGATCGGCGTCAATGCCACTATGTTCGGCATCATCGATCGCTTGCTGCTAAGCGCACCCGCGGCCGTGAAACAACCGGACCGGGTCCGCCGCCTGTACACCCGCCAACACGACCGCAGGACCGGCCAACTGCGCCACCAGCGAGCCACGCCGTACCTCGATTTCCAAGACTGGCAGGCGGCCAGCAGCTTCGCATCCGTGGCGGCTTACTGGAGCCATGAGATGACGCTGGGACGTGGTGTTGAGGCGACGCGTCTGAGCGTCGCTTTGGCGTCGGCGTCGTTCTTCAACACAATCGGCCTCGAACCGACGCTCGGTCGCTTTTTCGACCCGTCCGAGGACCGGGAAGGTGCGGCTGGTGTGGCGGTTCTCAGCTACGGTCTGTGGCAAAGCCGGTTCGGCGGAGATCCAGCGGTACTCGGGCGCACGCTCGACATCGGCAGAGGTTCCTATACGGTCATCGGCGTCGCGCCCCGCGGGTTCACCGGCTTGGACCTGGACCACGTCGATGTCTGGGCGCCGCTACACACTTACTCAATCCAGAGAGGGACGGATCGCTGGAAGCGCTCGCGCGGCTACTACTGGATCAAGGTGATAGCACGGCTGGGCGATGGCGTGGCCATCGAGGCGGCCGAGGCCGAGGCAACGCAACTTCATCGCAACGGCCGCCGCGAGCTGATCGATCGGGGCTACTACGACGAGGGCGCAACCGTCGTACTGGCTCCGCTGGTGGAAGCGCACGGGCCCATAGCCTCTCGAGAGTCCAAGGTCTCCGTCCTGCTGGCGGGAGTCTCAATCATAGTCCTGCTCATCGCCTGCGCGAACGTGGCCAACCTGCTCCTGGCTCGTGGCCTGCGCCGCAGGAAGGAAGTCGCCGTCAGATTGGCCCTCGGCATCTCGCGGCGGCGGCTAATGGGCCAGTTGCTGACCGAGAGTCTCGTGCTGGCCGTCCTCGGCGGGATAGCGGCCGTTCTCGCCGCGGCGTGGGGCGCCGACTTCGTCCGTCGCATCCTGCTACCGGACGTGGTCTGGACAGAATCGCCCGTCGGCGCTCGCGTTCTCACCTTCACCGCCATGGTAGCCCTGGCCACCGGCTTCATCTCCGGCATCGTCCCGGCGCTTCAGGCCAGTCGCCCCGACCTGACCCTCGACCTGAAAGACAGCGCTCGCGCCGGCACCGTCCGGCGGTCGCGAACCCGCGTCGCCCTGCTCGTCGTTCAGGGGGCACTGTCCGTGGTTCTGCTCGTCGGTGCCGGTCTCTTCGTGCGCAGCCTGCAGCGCGTCGAGGGCCTCGACCTCGGCCTCGAACCACAGGCGGTCGTTTATGTGCAGTTGGAGTTGGAGCCGCGCGAGCGAGCTGACGAGGAGGTCGGGCGCATCTACCAGCGGTCGCTGGAGCGGTTGCGGGGGCTGCCGGGCGTACAGCACATCAGCGCCA
>JASFMO010000468.1:0-3107 GCA_050117535.1 Gemmatimonadales bacterium
GCCGTAGGGACAACTCGTTCCGCATTCCCGGCAGCCGTGCCGGCAATACTGATCGTTCAGTGCGAACCGGTACTCGTCCAGCATCAGTGATTCGGCCGAGCCGAGCTCGGTGCCGGAGAGCGGGATCACCTTGTCGACTAGGTCGAAGTTGGTAAACGCGATACACGCGCTGTGCATATCCGGGTTCTGTAGGACCCAGTGGATGCTGCTCAACCGCAGTTGCTCGTCGGTGCTCACTCCGTAGCGCTCGACGAAGGGCCGCGTCCGCTCGTACAAATCTTTCTGCCGCTGCGCCTGAGCTTCGAGCCGCTCGAGCGCCGACTCGCGGCTTCGACCACGGCTCATCAGTCGTTCGAGATATCGTTCCTGTCGTTCGGTTAGGTTGTCGGGGTCCAGCGGCTCGAAACGCAGAACGCCCGGCGCCGTCTTCATCGCCGTCGTGCCCACGTTGTTCGCCTTGCACGCCGCGATGATCCGATCGCCCTCCTCGTGGTTCAGGAAGTTGTACACCAGCAACATCGCATCGAAGCGACCGTCTTCCGCCGCAGCGGACAGCACGTCGGCCATGCTATCATCTTGCCCGCCCCTGGGCCCATGATAGGTGACGCCGGTGAAACGCACGCGCCCCTCGGCCTTGAGTTGGTCCATCGCCGCGTGGTAGGCGGGATTGCTCAGCCTCTCGACCGTCGTGCAGAGGTGGATCGAATAGGAGTCGACGTAGTCGGTCTGCAGCCGCTCGAGACTCTGGCGGACCCGCCCCACAATGGCCTCGGCCGTGTCCGAGTCTCTGATTCGTCCTTTGGTGGCGATGAAGATCTTGTCGCGTTGCATGTGCGGCATCGCTTCGCCGATGGCGCGCTCGGCGGCTCCGTTGCCGTAGCCCTCCGCCGTGTCGAAGTAGTTGACCCCCTTGTCGTAGGCGTAGCGGACGACGGTGCTGTCCCGGAGCGGGACACTGCCCATGCCGATGTCCGAGGCGCGCCACCCCGTGCGGCCCAACGTGCGATGGCTCTGGATGCGTGCATCCTGGCGTGGGGGTGGGAACAGGCTCGGCGGCGTATCGCCCGCGGCGGGCATCACCCCGCCGCCCCACGCCGCACCGCCGGCTAGGGCGGCGCTGCCTATCTTGACGAAGTTGCGGCGGCTGACGTCTGGATGGCCAGGCTGGGAACGGGAATCGTCGCTCATGTCGCGGCTCCTCGGATCGGCGTGAGTCTAGTCGCTGGACGGTCTGCCAGCGACGGCTCGGTGAGGCGCGGATAATAGCGGATAATAGTAGTCTCTAGCCGCGCCCGATGCGAACACACCGGATGCGCACCCAAACCCAGACGACGGATGTTTGCTGTGGCTCTCGCCCAGTTGTATACTGGCCGTGGGTTGCCTGAACTCAACCTGTGGAGGGGAGAGAACGCCAGCGATGGAACGCAGGGACTTCCTGAAGAAGACCGGGTCGGCGGCGGCTCTGGCTGCGGTCACTGGCACAACCGGGCTGGTCTTCCACAATCGCGAGACGGCACGGCGGCAAACCGTTCTGGCCAAGACCGCCAGCTTCGAGGTTTCGCCCGATCCGGCGCTACCCGTTCTGACCTCGGCCACCCATACCGATCCTGTGGCCGCGCTCAACGCCTCGCTCGACGCCATCGGCGGGATCGGCCGCTTCGTTCACAGCGGCGAGACGGTGGTCGTGAAGCCGAACGTCGGCTGGGATCGTACGCCCGAGCAGGGCGCGAATACGCACCCCGCTCTGGTCGCCGAGATGGTCCGGCTTTGCCTGTCGGCTGGCGCCGGCCAGGTGATCGTAGCCGATGTCAGCTGTAACGATCCGCGGCGCAGCTTCTTGCGCTCCGGCATCAAGGAAGCCGGCGAGAGGGCCGGAGCCAGCGTCCGGCTTCCCGCCAAAGAGGACTTCGCCGATGTCGACCTCGGCGGCACTGTACTGACGAAATGGCCGGTGCTGAGGCACTTCGTCGAGGCGGACCGCCTGATCAACATGCCAGTCGTCAAACAGCACTCGTTGACGCGCTCTACCATAAGCATGAAGAACCTGTACGGCATACTCGGCGGACGTCGAAACCGGCTGCATCAGGAGATCGATCAGTCGATCGTCGACCTGGCGGCGTTCGTTAGGCCGACGTTGACCGTCGTCGACGCCACGCGCGTTATGATCAGGGGAGGGCCGCAGGGCGGATCGCTCGACGACGTGCGGGTCGAGAACACCGTCATGTGTGCCACCGACCAAGTGGCCGCCGATGCCCGAGGTGTGGAGTTCCTCGGTCTGAGCGGGCACCAGGTCGGTCACATCGCGCTGGCGGCGCGGTCGGGGCTGGGGTCGCTGGACTATCGCAACGCCGGCTACAAGGAGATAGTCTGATGAACATCGAGACCGTATGACTATCCAGACCGTTCGAAATCTGCGCCGCGCCTCTCAAGTAGTCTTCTTCTGCATCTTCATCTGGCTCATTCTCAAGACGACCTTCGAGGTCGATTTCAGTCCTACGGAAGTCTCCGAGATCAAGCTGCCCTATCCGGTCTCGATCGCTCTCGAGCTCGATCCGCTCGCCGCGCTGATGACCTTGCTGGCCAGTGGTACCCTATACAAGGGACTGCTCTGGTCGCTGGTGATCCTCATCCCGACGATCTTCATGGGCCGCTTCTTTTGCGGCTGGATCTGTCCGCTGGGTACGCTGAATCACTGGGCTTCGTCTTTTCGCTCCGAGCGCGGGGCACGCCGCGGCAAGCGGTTGCTGGAATCCAACCGCTACAAGCCGTATCAGCGGATCAAGTATTACGTTCTCTTCTTCTGCCTCGGCGCCGCGCTGCTGGGAAGCCTCCAGGCCGGGTTGCTCGACCCGCTTCCCCTGTTGGCTCGCTCCATCGGCACGGCCGTTTTGCCGGCTCTGCACACCGGGGCCTTGGCGGCGACCTCGTGGGCGGCCGGCACAGGGATCGGTCCGTTGGAGGCCGCCGCGCGTGGTGTGTACGACTTGCTGGCGGCGACGGTCCTGCCGTTCCGACAAGCCCATTTCCACGGGATCTTGCTGATCGGCATCGTCTTTGTGGCGATCCTACTGCTGAACCGGGTCTTCACACGGTTCTGGTGCCGGGGT
>JASFMO010000469.1:0-3098 GCA_050117535.1 Gemmatimonadales bacterium
GTTCGCCTCACGGACTCGGGTCGGGCATGGCTGACAGAGGTGGCCGAACGGGAGAACCGGTTTCTGAGTCGCCTTGAGCTGGATCTGTCGAATGAGGAGGTACGGGCGGCGGCGGAAATCCTCGGGGCAGTGGGGCATGCCGTGGCAAACGACGCAGGGGCCTGGCAGCGGGGGGATGAGGGGCCAGGCCGAGCGAGGTAGCTGATGGCGGCCTTCGGGCCGTGCCCGTACGGGTGGGATCGTTCGGCGGTGTTGCCGCTAAACGCCCTCGGTGCGCGCGTCATAAACGCGGCGAAACTCGATGGTTCGGGGTCCGCCGCTGATCTTCAACTCTAGGTGCAGCTGACGGCCCTCCGCCGCCAGTTCGAAGGTCTCGGTGATCTTCACGCCGGTCTCGAGCGTCCGCTCGATGACCAGTTTGTCACCCTTCCAGCGCGTCTTGACCGTGACATTTCCCAGGCCTTCGATGCGCCGGACGCGTTCCTGGCCATCAGGCGTCAGCACGCGCTCGATGCCTTCGGCGCCGACCAGCGTCAGCGTCGAATCGGCCTCCGTGATCTTGAAGGCCACCGAGTTCTGGAGCATCAACGCGAAGCCTTGCTGGAAGCGCTCGCGGCGTTCGCCGCCCGGGCCACCAGAGGGGCGCTGTCCGGGCGCGCCGGGCGGACGCTGACGCTCCATCTGGTCTCCCGGTCGGTCGCTCTGCTCGAGGTTGATCACCCAGGTTCCGGTGATATCGGGGTGGTCTGGCGCGATCCCGGATCCGCCGGAGCATGCGGATAGTAGGACAGCGGCGGCGACGGTGGCGAGGCGTGCGAAGCCTGTGATCGGGCTACTCATCGGCACTTCTCCAGCACAAGTCAGGGGTCCTTGACCGAAAGACACGCAAGATCCGTCGGCGAGTCAAGGTTTCCGTCCGTGCTAGGGTGGGCCGCGACGGCCGGGTCGCGGCGGGCCTTGGCCTCGTTCCCACGGCGGGCGTCGCATTCCGCGGAATCGTCCCCTCATGTCCGCCATCAGGCTGTCGAGCTTCACGGCTTGCTCGGGCGTGAGGACGGCATGAATCTCGTCGCGGACCGAGTCCGTCACGGCGCGCAAGCGGGGGAGCATCGAGTCGAGAAGCTCCTCGGTTCGAGGCTTGCTAAGCTCGATGATATCTCGGATCTGCGCTTGCTGCTCGGCCGTCAGGTCGAGTTCCTCGAACATCGGCGGCAGCCGGTCAGGGCCGAAGGGGCGCATCATGCCGAGCCCGGGCTCGCCTCCGGCCGGAAAGGTCGGTTGCGGCGCGCGTATCCGCTCGAATGCCATTCCGGCCAGCGCACCCGCCACGAATGTGACTACCAGGAGCGTAATCCCCTGGGCACGAATCCGACCCAGCGACTCTACGCTGTTCTTCATCCCTCGCCCTCCAACACTACGAGCAGTTCCGTCGGCGTGGGGACATCCTCAGTGAGCACCCACTCGGCGACCTGTTGCGGCATGCCGATGGCCTCCCCCAAGCCCAGCTCTGTATCGGTCATCACGGCCGAGGTTTCGAAGCGTGCCAGTGCGCCGATCGACACGATTCCAACGATCGCCGCGGCGGCCAACAGCGGGCGCCACCAGCCCGCGAGCTGACCGACGACGGTGGCTCGGGCGTGGCGCGCCGCCAGCTGACTGGCCGCGGCCTCTGTGATCGAGCGCACAATAGCGTCGAACCGCTCCGCGTCCTGCGTCGGATCGAGACCGGAAAAGTCAATGCGTTCGTCACTCATCGGTGTACTCCTCGAGTACGTTCACGCCCAGTCGCTCGCGGAGGATGCGGCGCGCGTGGAACAGGTGCTGGCGCGACATCCCCTCAGAGATCTCCAGCGCGACGGCGATCTCTCGGTGCTTCCAGCCTTCCAGGTCGTGTAACAACACCACTTCTCGTTGCGTATCGTTCAACGCTTGAAGCGCCAATTCGAGCCTGTCTCGCAGTTCCGAACGTGCGGTGTCGCTGCCTGGGTTCTCGGAACCCGCCGCGCTGACCGTATCGAGCGGCTGGGCAGAACGCACGCGCCGGTAGCTGTGGAGGTTCCTCGCCCGATTGCGCACGATTTGCGACAGCCAGGCCCCGAAACGCTCGGGGGTTCGAATCTCATCCAGTCGCTCCAACGCTTTGATGAAAGCGTCCTGACACGCGTCCTCGGCGTCCATGGCGCTGCCGAGCACGCCGAGGGCAACGGCGAAGGCCGCCCGATAGTGCTTTCGCACCAGCGACTCGAACGCTGCCGCGTCGCCGCGGCGAGCTTTTTCGACAAGGATCGCATCGGTCAAGCCGGAGCCCCTATTTGGAATCTCGCCTCACGGCGCCCGCACTAAACAAGACAAGCTGATCCCTCACAATGTTAGTCAAACCCACCGCCCGCCTGGGCTGCCTCTCCTCTAATAACACCTGAGTCCGGTCAACTGTCGTGTCATCAAACGGACCGAGCTACTTCCGGAGAAACAAATGAATACACGCACGCTGACCCTATTGTGCAGCCTGCCGCTCCTGCTCGCCATACCCTTCTCACCCAGCCGGGCTCTCGCTCAGGCCGAAACTCAAGCAGGGAGAGACGATTCCCGCATCGCCGGGAAGTGGGTGCTCAACGAGGAGCAGAGCGATGACCCCGCGACAGCGTTCCAGGGCCGCGGGCAGGGCGAGCGGGGCGGCATGCGACAGGGTGGCGATCGTCCGCCGGGTCGTCGGCCATCCGGCGGCCGTCCGTCAGGTGGCCAGGCAGGCGGGCGCGGCGGAACGCCCAGGAATGGCGACCGAGATCAGATGCGTCAGACGATGGGGAAACTGATGGAAGCGGCCGCGGCGCTCAACATCGTACAGGATGACAGTACGGTCACGATCGTCGGGATCGAAGGCTCCAGGATCGTGCTCTATCCGGATGGACGCAAGGTCGAATACCCAGTCGAAGGTGCCGGCAACGTCGAAACAAGAGCGCATTGGGTTGATGGTAGTCTTGTGGTGGAGCGAACGATGGAGGGAGGACCGAGGGCCACCCAGACCTACGAGCTCGTGTCGGAGGGTCGCCAGATGCACATCAGAGTGCGTTTGGAAGGCGGCCAGTTGCCGGCACCTT
>JASFMO010000470.1:0-3093 GCA_050117535.1 Gemmatimonadales bacterium
GACTCGGGTCGGCGCCGGCCCGCCAGCGACGTCGAGTTGGACCAGAACGGCGAGCTGCTGACGGCGCTGCACACCTACGTGGATTGGACTGGCGATCTCGGCCTCGTCGCATCGCGCTGGCCGAAGGTCCAGGCCCTGGCGACTTTTCCGCTACACGAGCGCTTCCGACACGGCGATTCCGGCCTTCTGCACAACCGGCGCGAGTACTGGGAACGGCACGCCGCGCACGGCATCGAAGACGGGTTCGAGCTGATGCACCAGTTCTTCGTAGCGCTGGGACTGAAGAGCGCCGCCTACCTGGCCGACGCTCTCGGTCATAGCAAGGATCGCGCGGACTGGACCACCGCCGGCGCCGAGCTGCGCCACGCCATGCTCGAGCACCGGCGTTACCGGCTGATTGAAGACGGGCACTTCATCAAACGCCGCGCTCTGAATGGCAAGTGGCAGCGCACCATCCACATGGCAGCGGCTTCTGGCCTTCCGCAGGACATCCCGCTGCTACAAGAGGGGCCGCATTATCTAGATCCGGACACGTCATCGATCCTGCCCGTGGCGCACGCTTTCATCGATCCGAAGTCCGAGTTAGCGAAGAACACGCTATCCCATGTGGAGGCACTGTGGAACCAACGGTGGGAGGGCGGTGGCTACGGGCGCTATCATGCCAGCAGCGAGCCCGACTCGCCGGGCGCGTGGCCCTTCGCGTCCCTCTTCGTCGCGCGCGCCTACGTCGAGGCGGGTGACGACGCAAAGGTCTGGCGCGTGCTGCGCTGGTTGGCCGGGTCACCCGGTGGCGCGGCCGGCACCTGGTTCGAGAACGATGGGCCCCGCATCGCGCCGCCGTACCCGCAGGTGGGGATCCCGCCCTGGACTTGGGCCGAGTTGATCACGCTCTACGTTCACCATCTGCTGGGCGTCCGGCCAGATCTCGAAGGCATAACAATACGGCCGTACCTATTGCCAGGACTCAACGGGATGGAGGCTTCGCTGCGCGTGCGCGAATGTGGACTCGACCTGTCGGTCCGCCGCGCCGGCTGCTTGGCGGATAGGGGCGGTCGCCTAGGCTCTGAGTGGCTACACTGGAGAGAAGATGGCGTCCGCGTACCGCTGCCCTCCACTGATCTCCAGATTGAGATCCTGTGTTGAACGACCGACGTTTCGGACGAACAGCCTTCGAAAGGCAACCGAATGATGCCTAGACTTCGACCTCGTCGCACCGTCCACCTGCTCTGCAACTCCCATCTGGATCCCGTCTGGCTTTGGGAGTGGCCCGAGGGTGCGGGAGAAGCGCTGGCGCTGGGGCGCACCGTTTGTGATCTGTGTGAGGAGTTCGAGGGTTTCATCTTCAATCGTAACGAAGTCCAGTTCTACGAGTGGATCGAAGAGTACGACGCAGAGCTGTTCGAGCGCATCCGCTGTCTGGTGGCGAGCGGCCGCTGGCACGTGATGGGTGGGTGGTATCTACAACCCGACTGCAACCTGCCCAGCGGCGAATCGTTCGTGCGGCAGATTCTGATCGGTCGTCGGTACTTCCGAAACAAGTTCGGCGTCCAGCCGACGACCGCTGTGAATTGGGATTCGTTCGGCCACTCGCGCGGGCTTGTGCAGATCCTCGCGAAGAGCGGCTACGACGCGTACCTGTTCTGCCGCCCAAAGGTCCACGAGGCGCCGCTCCCCGCCGCCGAGTTCACCTGGGTCGGGTTCGACGGGTCGGAGGTCACCGCCGCGGTCGCCCAGTCGCACTACAACTCGGCACCGGGCGAGACGCCCGCGAAGATCCGGGAGTGGATGCAGCGCGACGCTTCGAAGTCGGTCGTCCAGGTCCCCTGGGGCGTGGGTGATCACGGCGGCGGGCCCTCCCGGCGCGACCTGAGGGACATCGCGAAGCTGATGGCGAACACGCGCGAGGCTCGTATCGTCCACTCGACTCCCGAGCGTTACTTCGCCGATCTAAGGGCCCAAGCCGACCACCTGCCCCGCTACGCGGGCGACCTGAATCCGTGGGCGGTGGGTTGCTACACATCGATGATGCGGGTGAAGCGCCAGCATCGCCGGTTGGAGAACGAGCTGTATCTGACCGAGAAGATGGCGACGACGGCCTGGGCTCAAGGATTGATCGAATATCCGGAGGCGGAACTGACTGCCGCAACTCGTGCCCTGCTGAGAAATCAGTTCCACGATATTCTGCCGGGAACCTCGATCCCGTCGGTCGAGCGGAGCGCGCTCGACGATATCGGTCATGGCCTCGCGGTCACCGCCCGGGCCAAGACGCGGGCTTTCTTCGCGCTGGCGGCAGGTCAGAAGGCGGGCCGCGAGGGCGAGCACCCGATCCTGGTCTACAACCCCCACCCCTTCCCGCTCGATGCGTTGATCGAATGCGAGATGCAGCCCGCCTGGCCCGATCGCGAGCATCTGTACGGCGTACCAACGGTGACGGCGGGCCGGAGGAAACTACCTGCTCAGGCCGAACAGCAGGAGAGCAACATCAACGAGGACCACCGGCACCGGATCGTGTTCGCAGCCAAGCTTGAGCCGGGACGCATGAATCGTTTCGATTGCCGGTTCGAGAAGATCCCCCGCAAGCCCGCCCCTTCGCTCCAACTGCGCGACGGCGACTTCCGCTTCAAGACTGCAGAACTCGAAGTGATCGTGAACGCGCGAACCGGGCTGCTGGACCGCTACCGAGTCGGCGGCCACGACTACCTGTCGGCGAGCGCTCTGAGCCCCCTGGTGATGCAAGACGACGCCGACCCCTGGGGGCAGACCGTGACCCGCTTCCGGAAATCGGCCGGCCGCTTCAAGGCGATGAACCAGACCGATGCGGCTCGCTTCGCCGGCATCTCGGCCTCCCGGCTACCGGCGGTGCGAGTGATCGAGGACGGTCCGGTCCGCGCGGTGATCGAAGCGCTTTTCCGATATGGCGACTCGGCAATCTGCCAGCGCTACAAGCTGCCGCGCCTTGGAACGGAAGTGGAAATCGAGACGCGGGTCTACTGGCAAGAAAAGGATCGGATGCTGAAGCTCGCGTTACCCACGCCGTGGTCCGCCGGGGTACTGCTGGGACAGGTCGCGTATGGCGTGCAGAAGCTGCGCTCT
>JASFMO010000471.1:0-3093 GCA_050117535.1 Gemmatimonadales bacterium
GATGAAATCCTGGATCCGCTGCCAGTAGACGTCCACGCCCAGCAGCAGCCGATCACCGACCAGCCCTTTGTACCCGACTTCGAACGTGTTGGTGATGCTCGGGACCAGCGGGGCCACGTCGATGGCTGCCTGCTCGGCCGTGAGAATGTCGCCAAACGCCAACTGTTCCGAATCGAACATCTTGTACACCGTGCCTACCTGACCCGTTGGGTCCAGCGATCGCAGGAAGGCCTCGGTGCCCGGATCCAGTGGGGGTAGGCCTTGGGCGGCGAGCAAGGTTTCGAGGCCATCCACGGCATTGCCCCAGAATCCCTGAATCGCGTCGGCTGCCAGGAAGGCCGCCGGGTCGGAGGCGTACGGCGAGCGGATGCACAGGCCGCCGCAGTCACGCCGGAACGTTAGCCCGGACTCGGCGGGCACGCCGAGCGCCCGCACGCCGTAGTCGGCGAACGGTCCCAACGTCGGGCTCGACTGCAGGTCGAGCGAGAAGTTGATGCTGGTCGGCTGGCTGAAGGCCCGGTTGTAGGTCGCGCGGAAGCTGTGCTCCGACGTGGGCTTGTAGACCACGGCGGCGCGCGGCGAGAAGACGACGTCGTCCACCACGCTGTGCCAGTCGAGTCGTGCGGCGAGGACCAAATCGAACTTCGGAGAAAGCTC
Source organism: Gemmatimonadales bacterium (assembly GCA_050117535.1). Lineage (GTDB taxonomy): Bacteria > Gemmatimonadota > Gemmatimonadetes > Palauibacterales > KS3-K002 > JASFMO01. The sequence continues at coordinate 658 of JASFMO010000471.1, forward strand.
GGTCTCGGACTGTATGTAGCCGCCGACTTCCCAGATATCGTCGTTGTCCTCGTTGCGCCCGTGGATCGAGCCGTCGGTGCGCGGTACCGTCCGTATGAGATCCGCGCCGTAGACCCAACGCTGCCTCTGTCCCATAGGTGGCGCGTGCTGCAACTGAACCGCCCAGAGGTAGGAATTGTCGCTGACGGGATTCCCGTCGCGCAGTAGGTAACTGTCGCCGGCGTTGCTCATGTTGAGGTAACCCTGGGCGAACAGGTTGCCCCGGCGGAAACGGCTCTGCAGATACCAGTACGTCCAATTGTCGGCTTGGGCGGACCCCAGTCCGGTCATCTCGATGCTGCTGAACATGCTGGTCAGGCCACCGGCAAAAACGAGCGACGATTCATCGTCGATGCGCCAGTCGACCCGGGCGTCGGCGGTGACGCGATCCGTATTGAAATCGCGGGCCCCGATCTTCAGTGTGTCGGGATTGGCACCGGCGTCGATCGCCGCCTGCCGGTTGGCCACTTCGACGGGATCGAAATAGTTCCAATCGTTCCCGGTGAAGTACATCGCCGAGAGTTTGTAGCCCACGTCGTCGCTGAACAAGCCGGCGTGGCGAAGGGTACCCTGCCACATCGGCTCGGCATTGCCAATGTCGTTCTCGCCCCGGGCGCCCCCAACCAGACTGACCGTCGTGCCCTGATGATCGAGCGGCGATCGGGTGATGATATGCATGACGCCCTTGTCGACGTTGGGCCCGTACAGTGCCGAGCCCGGACCCAGGACCATCTCGATCCGCTCGATATCGTCGTTCGTGCTCGGGATCAGATTGTACGCGTTGAACCTGAGGGACGGGACCGAAGCCCACCGGTTATCGGTCAGCACGAAGAGCGCACCCGAGAACACATTGTTGAAGCCTCGGGCGACCACGTTGTGTTGCTGCAGCCCGGTGGTCACGTTGTCCACGCCGGGCATACCGACTACGTGCTCGGCCGGTGTCGCGGCCGGCTTGTCTTGTATCTCCTCCGCCGTCTTCGTGTAGACCGCCGCCGGCGACTCCAGAGTCTTCTCCTCCTGGCGCGACGTGGTCACGACGATGGGGTTCAGCTGGAACGCCCTGGAAACGAGCAGGATCTCCCCGAGGTTGATCGGTGCGGAGCCCACGGACAATCGCTCGATCCTCTGCGTCTCGTAGCCGAGCGTCGAGATGATCAGGGTGTATCGACCTGGGGGCACGCTGGCGAGCCGGAAGAGTCCGGTCTCGGAGGTCGTGGCCTCCTGCAGGACGCTGCCGGCACCCGTTGCCAATTCGACGATCGCTCCGCCGAGCGGTTCGCTCAGCTCGGCGTCCAATATCCGGCCGGTGACGGTGGCCCCTTGAGCGAAAGCTGTGGTTTGGAAGGCGAGGGCAAAGCCCATCGCTACCATCGTCGGCAGCAGCCGACGGACGAGTGGGTGCACCCGAAGCGCGAGTTGCACGGCCAGTGGACTACCCATGGCTTTCCCTCCGTGCCAAGGCTGGTTGTTGTTCCCCGGGAGTATGTGCAGCACGGAAATCTTGGTCTGAGTGTCCGGATAAACTAAGCATTTCGCTCGGCTCGGCTAGACATCCCGTCCAGGGAGCCTGCGTGCCGCGGCACGGGCCACAAATCGCAACCGATCCGGCCAGGGCAACCGCCCGAGGTTGGTCAGCACCACGCCACGCGTGAAGAAGGTTGGCTGCGAGTAGTCGATCTCGACTTCCAGCAGCGCCGGGCGATGGTGGTCGTGAACCTCCCGCGCTCGGGTCAAGACCGACACTATTTCGGTATCGCAGGCTAACCGCAAGTACTCGACGCCGAGCGCCCGGCACATGTCCCAAAGGGAGAAGCTGGGAAGCTGACTGGCCGTCTTCCGGGCCAATGCGGTCTGCTGGAATTGAGCGATCTGGGCGAGCTCCCCATCCCGAAGAACCAGGACGGTGACGGGTAGATCGAGCGCCGACGCCGTGAGAAGTTCCAACCCCGTCATCAGAAAAGCGCCGTCGCCGGCCAGGGCCACCACCCGCCGGTCCGGACAGGCGAGGGCGGCGCCCAATGCGGCGGGCACGGCGTAGCCCATGCACGAGTAGTCCACCGGGGCCAGGAATGAGCGGGGACGCCGAAGGCGTAGTCCCTCCATAGCCAAGAACGTACCGTTGCCGCTGTCGGTGGTGTACACAGTGTCCGGGCCGTAGACGTCCTGAAGCGCTGCCAATAGCCTTCCCGGCGACACGCCGTCGCCGTCGACCGCTGGGGAGGACCGCTGCAGGTCGGCGTGACCGACGCGAATGGCTTCGCGTAGATCTCGGTCTATCTCGCGCGTGGACAGTTTGTCCAGCAGGTCGGGTACGAATGCGGCGGCATCGGCACAGACCGGTAGATCAGCGGCATAGTTGCGTCCGAGGACCGACTCGTCGGCGTCGACGTGAATCAA
>JASFMO010000472.1:0-3080 GCA_050117535.1 Gemmatimonadales bacterium
ACGGATTCGGTGTCGATCGTGCCGGGTCCCGACTATGCGGCCGGAAGCTTCCATCGCTTCTTCTGGGGCGACCACTACCGCGATGTGTGGACGACGGAGATCCGCGTCCCGGTCCTCGATCTGGAGACGTACGCGGGAGGGCTGACGCCGCTCAGCGCGGGGGGCGGGTATCAGACCAAGTCGTTGTGGCTGCGGGGGGCGGACGGGAAGATCCACGCCTTTCGCTCGGTCTACAAGTACGCCACGGAGCTGGTGCCGGAAGTTTTGCGTGACACGTACGTCGAGGACTTGTTGCAAGACCAGATGAGCACCCAGTACCCCTTTGCTCCGCTGATCGTCGACCGACTCGCCGAGGCGGCGGGCGTGCTGCAGAGCACGCCGAATCTCTACGTCCTGCCGGACGACGAGTCGTTGGGCGAGTTTCAGGAGGTCTTCGGCGGGATTCTGGGCATGTTGGCCGAGCGGCCCGACGAGAACGAGAACGCGCTGGCGGCCTTCTTGGGAGCCAGCGAGGTGATCGACGGTTTCGAGGTCATCGGCCGGGTGCAGGCCGACCCAACGCGGCGCGTCGACTCGCGGGCCTTTCTGACGGCGCGACTGATCGATGTCCTGGTGGGTGATTGGGACCGCCACACCGATCAGTGGCGCTGGACCCGTTTCCCCTCCGATTCGCCTCCTGGTTGGCGACCCATCCCGAGCGATCGGGACCAGGCGTTCGCCCGGCTGGACGGCTTCATCCTGAGCTTGGGCCGGCCGCGCTTCCCGATGCTGACGAGCTTTCGAGAGGAGTACGACGATGTGTCGCGCTTCCATTATCAGGCGCGATTCATAGACCGTCTCTTCCTAACCGAGCTCGAGCGAGAGGTCTGGGACTCCACGGCGGCGACCCTGGCTGCGCGGCTCAGCGACGAAGTCATCGAGCGGGCGGTGGACCGACTGCCGGCCGAGGTGCGAGCCGCCAGCGGCCCGTTTCTGCAGTCGGCGCTCGAGCGGCGGCGTGACAACCTGCCAGGCATTGCTTCCGAGCTTTACGCCCTATTGGCACGCGAGCCGTACGTTCATGGATCGGATGTGTCCGAGGTTGCTGAGGTGGCAGGTCGTCCGAGGGGGGTGGAAATCACGATTCGGCGGTCCGCCGAGGGTTCGGAGCCATACTGGCGTCGGACTTTCCTGGCGGCGGAGACGAAGGAGGTCCGCCTGTATCTGCACGGCGGCGACGATCGGACGGTCATCCAGGCGCCGGGCAAGCTGCCAATCAAGATCCGAATCATCGGCGGCGAAGGGGACGACGAGTACCACTTCCAATCTGAAACCGGCAACGTGCAGCTCTACGACCAGCACGGCCGCAACGTTGTCAGCGGCTTGGCGAACGGCGCTCGCATCAACAACAAGAGCTATCCGCCGCCGGCCTTGGTGCCGGAATCCGGAACCGCGCCTCCGCCCAGGCATTGGGGTCGCTTCGGCTATCCGATGGCTACGGGCGGCTACAACCCCGACGTTGGCCTCGTCGTTGGGGGCTCGTATACGTGGTTCGATTACGGTTTTCGCAAAGACCCGTACGCGTCGCGTCTCGAGGTATCGGCGGCCGCCGCTACGCGACTGAAGGGAGCCTTGCGGGTTGCCGGCGACTTCCGCTTCGAGAACTCTCCACTCTATCTGGCCCTGGATTTGGGTGGATCCAGCCTGGAGACGGTCAATTTCTTCGGCATCGGCAACGATACGGAAAGAATCGATGACCAGCCGAATGATTATTACGACGTCGAGAACACGCGCGTCGAGGGACAGGCCACCATCGGCGCCGATCTGGGTCGCCTTGTGAATCTGGGTGTCGGCCTGGCGGGTGGGTTCTCGAACACGAAGGACGATCCCGACACGTTTCTGGGACAGAACCCCGATACGTACGGCGCCGGCCAGTTTGGCTGGGCCGGCGCGGTCGGGCACTTCGACCTGACCACGAGTCAGCCCGGATACTTGATCGAGACGACGGGTGGGCCTCGCGCCGCCGTCAGGCTCGAAGCGGCTTTCTATCCCGAGTTCATCGACGTCGACAGCACCTACGGCTGGCTGGACGCCGTTGGCGCCGCCTCGCTACCGCTGGGCGTGCGTCGCTGGGAAGTCGGCGTGCGTGTGGGTGGCCGGAAGGTTTGGGGCGAGGCGCCTTGGTTCCAGTTGGCCTTCATCGGTGGCGGAAACAGCCTCCGCGGTTGGCAAGCCCAACGTTTTGCGGGCGATGCCTCGCTGTTCGGCGGCGCCGAATTGAGGTTGGATCTGTTCGACTATCGCCTCGTCTTCCCGTCCACCTTCGGTATCCTGGGCCTGATCGACGCAGGCCGTGTTTGGGTGGATGGAGAGTCGCCCGGCGACTGGCACACCGGTTACGGTGGTGGCATCTGGCTGGCGCTGCGGGGTACTCGGAGCATCGTTTCGGCCGCCTACGCCGAGAGCGACGAAGACAGCGGCGTGTACATCACCCTGGGCTTCCAATTCTGAGCTACGCCAAACGCGCGGGATCGATGGACATCGGGCGAGCGGCAACGGCGCTCGCCTTCGGGGTGGTCGGTTTCCTGAGTGGCCTGATCGCCCCGCTGCAGGCTCAGTCGCTCGATGCCCTGGCGCCGCGGTCGACCGTCCGCTGGGATTCGAGCGATTGGGTGGCGGTGGGGGCCGTGGCTGGCGCCTACGCCGGTTCGTACGTGGTCGAAGAGCGCGTACGGGGGCTCATGCTTCAGCATCGGAGCCGCGTTGCCGATGGCTTGGAGCGCGTCGGTTGGGTTTACGGCTCTCCGCTCTTCACCGTACCCGCGTCCTTGCTCACGCTGGGCGTTGGAGCGGCGATGGGTGATGACGACGTGCGCGATACCGGGCTGATGATGGGTGAGCTGCTGCTTTCGGTCTTGTTCGTGCAGCAGCCGGTGCGGATCGCGGTCGGCAGGGCGAGGCCCTTGATGGATGAGGGGCACCTGTCGTTTCGGCCCTTCACGTTCGGAAACGACTATGCCTCGTTCATCTCCGGCCATTCGTGGAGCGCGTTCGGGATCTCGACGATCGTGGCGCGGCAGATCGACCAACCTTGGGCTTGG
>JASFMO010000473.1:0-3069 GCA_050117535.1 Gemmatimonadales bacterium
CCACTGCCAAGATTGGGTGCATGCGGGGATTGAGACATGCCGATCTTCATCTATAGCGCAAAGACAGTAACGGGCGATATCCAGACCGGGAACGTCGACCTGCCCAGTCGCGAAGCCGTCATCGGTTACCTGCGACGGCAACGGCTCATTCCCGTGACCGTCAGGGAAAAGCCGAAGGACGTTTCGCTACCGTTCGGCCGCCGCGTCCGGATGAAGGAGATCGTTCACTTCACCCGGCAGTTCGCGACGATGGTCAACTCCGGCCTGCCGCTGGTGCAGTGTCTAGACATCCTCGCGCAGCAGACGGAGAACAAGTTTCTCGCCAATAGCATCCGCGAGGTGCAGGCGGACGTGGAGTCGGGCGCTACACTGGCCGACGCCCTGCGTAATCACCCCAAGGTCTTCAGCGACCTGTACGTGAACATGGTCGCGGCCGGTGAAGCGGGCGGTATTCTGGACACCGTGCTGTTGCGCCTGTCGGTCTTCCTGGAGAAGAACGAGGCGCTGGCCCGCAAGGTGAAAGGCGCCATGATCTATCCGGGCGTCATCCTCAGCGTGGCGGTCATCGCGGTCACCGTGTTGCTGGTCTTCGTCATCCCGACATTCGAGAGCATGTTCGCCAGCGTCGATATGCAATTGCCGGCGCCAACGCGGCTGGTGATCTGGTTGTCGGATATGCTGCAAAGCTATTGGTGGCTGATCCTCGGCCTCATCTTCGCCGGCGCCTACACGATACGCCTCTATTACAAGACGTCCGCCGGACGGCTCGCCCTCGACAAGCTATTGCTCAGGGTGCCGATTCTCGGAGACCTGCTACGCAAAACCGCCGTCGCGCGTTTCACGCGTACGCTCGGGACCCTGTTGTCCTCGGGCGTGTCGATCCTCGACGGCCTCGAGATCACGGCGCGAACCGCGGGCAACCGAGTCATCCACGACGCCGTGATGCGCAGTCGTTCGTCGATCGCCGGCGGCGAGACGATCGCCGAACCGCTCAAACAGTCGAGCGTGTTCCCTCCCATGGTCACGCAGATGATCAACGTGGGGGAGCAGACCGGCACCATCGACGAGATGCTCGATAAGATCGCCGACTTCTACGATGACGAAGTCGACACGGCGGTTGAGGCGCTGCTCTCCGCCATGGAGCCGATGCTGATCGTCTTCCTGGGCGTCATCGTCGGCGGCATGATCGTGGCGATGTACCTGCCGATCTTCGACATGATCAACGTGGTGGGCCAGTAAGCAGGATAACAGCCCGCCGGACCGGTGTTACCCCTGCCACGGGTAGTATTGTCACCTTCAACCCTAGGCCCGCATGTCTCGCGGGCCTTGGCCTTTTAGTCGCGAAATCTCTAACTTCATTACTCGCCGATCGTTAATCCACGCGACCTCATAAGTTGCTAACGCCCGCGGCTCCAACCTTTGGGTCTTGCATTTTGCAATAGCCCGTGTTATGCTTCGATGCCACACCGCCAACCGATAAAGGCGGAAGGTCACGTCAGATGTTCTCCCCCGCTTGGTACTTCCGACTGACCCATCGCAACGTGGGCCCATCATCGCGCTCGGCGAAGGCCCGCGAACAACTTGCGAAGAGGGACTATGATTCGAACGGCCGCGAGCGTGACCCGAAACGGCGGGCCACGGCCCGATGTCGCAGCGGCGGTACCGGACGACGCCCTGAAGGGCGTCATCGATAGTAAGCGGTTGGGCGCCCAGGGTCTGCAGCGTCGGAGCATCATCCGCTGGGTCTACCTGCCTCGGATCGGCCTGGCAGGCGGAATCTTTGCCGGCGCGGTGATCGCTTGGTCGGAGGCCTCGCCGGCGCAGACGCTCACCGCCAGCTTGGTTCTGGTCCTGGCACTGACCCTCACGCCTATCTCGTACTGGTTCAGTCACGTCCGCAAGGAGCCACCCGGTACGGCGTTCGTATATGCCCAGTCGGTGATCGACATCGTCCTGGTGACGATGGTGGTGCATCTGACCGGGAGCAGCGAGAGCGTCATCGCGCCGGTGTACATCCTCTTGATCAGCGCCTACACGCTGATGTTGCCACTGCGCGGTGGGTTCCTCGTGGCTACGCTCACGTGCGTGGCGTATATCGCCGACGTCATCCTCTGGCAGGGGACGACCGCGAATATGGTCGTCGCGCTCCAGTTGGTCATCTTCGTCTCGGTGTCGTTGGTCGTGGGACTGATAAGCACCAAGCTGAAGGAGGCCGGCGCCGAGCTCACGACGGTGGAGTACGCCCTCGAGCAGCTGCGTCTCGACACCGGTGACATCCTCGGCAACATCCCGACGGCGATCCTGACCATTGACGGCAGCGGCCGCCTGGCGTACGCGAATCCGGCCGCCGAGCGGCTGATCGGTATCGAGGCGGCCAGCTGGTTGGACAGGCCCGTCATGGAAGAGTTGGGCGACCGATCGGTGGGCTTGCAGAGGGCGCTGGAACGCACCCGTAACCATCACATTCCCGTGGCCAGCGTCGAAATCGAGATCCTACGCAACGGTGAGAAAATTCCCGTGGGAATCAGCACGGCTCTGCTGGAGAGAAGGGAAGGGCCGCCTTCGGTCACGGCCATCATGCGTGACATCTCGGATCGCAAGCGCATGGAACACCTGCGGCAGCGGACCGAGCGACTGGAGGCGATCGCCGAGTTGTCCGCATCGCTGGCGCACGAAATAAAGAATCCGCTGTCATCGATCAGTAGCTCGGTCCAGCAACTCAAGATACGCAAGGATGCGGACGATGATGATCGGTTGCTGGCCAACCTGGTTCTGAAGGAATCGGATCGCCTGTCGCGCCTTCTGAGCGACTTCATCGACTTCGCGAGGGTGCGCATCAAGAAATCGAGGCAGCTCGATCTGAGAGACGTCGTAGGCCACGCGCTCGAGCTGGTTCGACAGCACCCGGCGTACCGACCCGAGATCGAGCTGGACGCGAAGCTGCACTCGGAACCGGTCATGCTGAGCGGGGACGAGGACCTTCTGCATCGGGTGGTATCGAATCTGGCTCTCAACGCCATTCAGGCAGCGGTACCCGGCTGCGCGACGCGCGTCGAGGTCGAGGTACGA
>JASFMO010000474.1:0-3061 GCA_050117535.1 Gemmatimonadales bacterium
CACAGCAGAATGTCTGCTCGCGGATCGTATTTTCCGGCATCTCGTAGAAGTGGTTGCATGCGCTACGAATCACGTAGCGTGGCTCCTCCAGGATGCCCATGGCGCGAGCGGTGTTGCAGGAATCGTGGAATGTCACGCGTATGTGGTCGTTGCGGGATGGATCGAGCTTCAACTTGCCGTGGCGAATCGCATCGGCAAGGAACTCCATGATGTGAATGACCTTGCTCGAGCGGGCATGCTCGAAGACCGTGCCGGTGAGCGGCGACTTTGGAACCTCGAGGAAGTCCGCGGGGCCGTTCATCGTGGACATGTACTGATGCGTGACCCGCCACATGTGTCCACATTCGCCGCCCAGAATCCACTTGACTCCGAGGCGCTTGGCCTCGGCGTAGATCTTGGCGTTGAGCCGCTTCATCGCCTCATGCGATGTGAACAGGCCGAAGTTCCCGCCGTCCGAAGCATACGTGCTCCACGTGTAGTCGATACCCAACTCGTGAAACAGCAGCATGTACGCCATGCAGGTGTAGATACCGGGTGCGGCTACGAAGTCGCCGGACGGCGTGAAGAAGAGGATCTCGGCGCCCTTCTTGTTGATCGGGATGTCAATACGGATCCCGGTGGCCTCCTCGATGTCTTCCGCCATGAAGTCCAGCGTGTCTTTCAGACCGTGGGGCTGAATGCCCAAGTGGTTGCCATAACGGTAGCAGTTCGCCACGGGTTCGATCACCCAGTTCACGTATAGCCCCAGGAGCCCCAACAGCTCCCGACCCATCATGGTGATCTCGGCCGTGTCGATTCCGTAGGGGCAGAACACCGAGCAGCGCCGACATTCGGTGCACTGGTAGAAGTAGTAGAACCACTCCTTGATCACTTCGGGTGTTAGCTCCCGGCCGCCCGCCAGCTTGCCGAAAACCTTGCCAAGCGCCGTGAAGTCCTTGCGGTAGACGGACCGCAGCAGCTCGGCCCGCAGTACCGGCATGTTCTTGGGGTCGCCGCTACCAATGAAAAAGTGGCACTTATCGGCGCAGGCACCGCAGCGGACACAGGTGTCCATGAAGAGCTTGAAGCTGCGATACTTGCTCAACCTGTCGGCCATTCCCTCCAGGACGGTCTTCTTCCACCCCTCGGGCAGCTGCCAATCCTCGTCGGTGACGGCCCATTCGCGCGGGTGAGGGAGATCGAGCACCCGCAGGTTCTTTGCTTTGCCGGGGTAGATGTAGGTGCCTGGCCTGAAATCGACCGGCGTGTCCATCCATGACGTCTTGGGCGGACGCCAATCCAGCTTCAGCAGATCATCGTGCTGGTAATATTCCAGTTCGTCCGGCTTTGGCTCTTTCTTCATTGCCTCTCCACCGGAATCCCGGCCGCTATCATTTTCTCCCTCAGATCGTCCTCGTACTCGTCGTACGTATGCACCTTCACGGGATAATCCCAGGGATTGACGTGTCTTACCGTGCGGTTGTTGTTCGCCATGTTCCGCGTCGGGCTGAGGAACACGCCCGGCGCGTGAACCAGCTTGCTGAATGGGAAGTAGGCGAGCAGCACGCAAACCAGAAACAGGTGTCCGTAGAACAGCGGGCTGACCGAGTCGGCCACCACCGGCGAGAATCGCACTAGGCCAAGCGTCATCTCTTTGACGCTGGCGATGTCGGTCTTGGCCAGGTGCCGCAGCCAGACGCCGCTGATGCCGATCCCCAGTAGCAGAAACAGCGGGAAGTAATCGCCCACTAGGGATATGTAGCGCACCTGGCTAATCGCCAGACGGCGATATAGCAGGTAGGCCAGCGAGATGACGAAGACGATCGACGTGACGAATACGACTGGCAGGCCGACCTCCATGAACCCGTCGACGCTCTCGACGAACGTCACGAACATCGGTACGGGATTGGCAAACAGCCGCAGGTGCCTAATCAGGACAACCAGCAGCGACCAATGCAGCGCCATCGCGCCCAGCCACAGCCCCAGGTCGGTCGCGTAGACCAGCCGCGATCCTTCGACCATCTGAGTTTTCGTGTTCTTCAGCAGCGATCGAAAGAACAAGACCTCCAGGGCCATCCTCCCGATCACGGTGAGCGTGTTGTGCGGGTTGTCCAGCTTCTGCTGCCGGATCCACGACAGAGACCTCTGTTGTCCGCTCGTCGTCGGTATGCGGAAGGGAACCGGGACGTTCGCCCAGCTCAGGATACGGTAGACGAGGCCGATGACGAAAAGCGCCAGAGCGGCGTAGGGAAGTGCTACGGCGAATAACCACCGCATCCCAGGCGCTCCGCCGAGGAGCCCTATCAGAAAGAGCCCGATCACAGCCACCACGGCGACCAACATGTTCATCGCAAGTCCTCGCGCGTCACGTTGCCTCCCTCAGCGCTGCGCTTCCGTTGGATTTGGACGAGCTGCGGGCGGTCTTGCTGGTTCATCTTGCCCACGACCCAGGAGACCTGGCGCTTCACCTCGTTGAGACGAAGCTCGTAAACCTGTTGGCGGCACTCGACGTACGTGTCGAACGCGACGAGTGCGATCCGATCGATCTGCGCATCGAGTGCCGCGAGTTCGGATGTGAATGTTGGATCCGTCGCCGCCTCTCCCAGTTCGGCCCGGACTACCTCTTTCAGGCTGTAAACAAAACCTAGGGCCTGGGAGGGGGTGAACGACTGGATCGCTCGGATCTTGATGATCTCGTGCAGGTGCTTGCGCACTTCTCCGGCGTCCGTGCCTGCCAGTATGGCGTCGAGTATTCCTTCGGTACCCACGCGCAGACTGTGGCCCACGGGATTGGCGAACGGGTCCTTCTCGCGCGCGAACAGAGCGGCGGAGTTCCCGGGATACGTCGCCAGTGTGGCCTCGAGCCAGCTCCGGGCGATGGCATCTCGTCTCTCGTGTATCAATTGCCGGAGCGTCACGGAACCGTCTCCTGCACCTTCGAAATCACACGCAGCCTGTCGGCTTGGGCAGTCCAGCGACTTTGCAGGCGCCTTTGGCCGGTCCGCTCGGGAACAGATCGTAGATTTCCTTCAGTTTGAAACCCGTCGTCTTACACAGCTTGCGGATCATCGGCGCCATGTTG
>JASFMO010000475.1:0-3051 GCA_050117535.1 Gemmatimonadales bacterium
GTCACCGGCGAACAACCGGAGATGTGGGGCGACAGCATCGTCGGATTCGGCACGTACCGCTATGAGTATGAGAGCGGTCGCTCCGGCGAGTGGTTCCTCACGGGGTTCTCGCCGCGCAAAGCGAACCTGACGCTCTACATCATGTCGGGTTTTTCCCGCTACCAGGAGCTGCTCCGTAAGTTGGGCAAACACAAAACCGGCAAGTCTTGTCTGTACATCAATCACCTGGATGATATAGACATGAAGGTGCTCCGCCGGCTTATCAGGGAGTCGGTGGCCCACGTCAAGCGAAGGGAGAAAGCGCAGAGCGGATGATTCCGAGGCCTCCCATTGGCACACTTGCATTCGCGCTGCTGGTGTCGATCCCGACCGCCGGGTTCGCGCAGTCCCCTCGTGGTCAGTCGGGCTCGTCTACGCCGCACTGGTTGGCGGGCTGCTGGGAGATGCGCGTCGGCGAGCTGATCATCGAAGAACACTGGATGGCCCTACGGGGCGGCAGCATGCTGGGCATGAGTCGTGTCGTCCGCGGAGGCGAGCTAGCGGGACATGAGCTGATCGTTCTCCGGGCTATGGGATCGGGTTGGGTATACGAGGCGCACCCCTCCGGGCAATCCCCGGCCAGTTTCGCTTCGGTGGCGGTCACCGACACCAGCTTGGCCTTCTCCAATCCCGAGCACGACTTCCCACAAACCATCGCGTACAGCCGGATCGGCGCGGATTCGCTGGTCGCACGAACGGCGGGCGGGAGCGCTGAGCGGCCTCGCGAGCACGTGTTTCGCTATCGGCGCGTGGCCTGCCCGGGAAGCCGCTAGTCAACTCAGCGACAGACCAACCGAGACGATTGCGTGGAGTCCTCGATAAGGGTTCGACCGGCGTCACCGACCGACGCAGCCTCGTGGTTGCGGCTACGCTGTGCTCTCTGGCCCGACGGCTTGGAGGCGGAACACCGTGTCGAGATCGACCGGTTCCTCGCCGGCCAGGCCAACGAACCGCAGGCCGTCCTGCTCGCCGAGGACGGGTCAGGCCGACTCGTCGGCTTTGCCGAGCTATCGATTCGTCCGTGCGCCGAGGGGTGCCGGACCAACCGGGTCGCTTACCTCGAAGGCTGGTTCGTCGTGCCGGAGGCGCGCGGCCGCGGCGTCGGCCGGGCGCTGGTGGAGGTAGCCGAAGCGTGGGGACGGGCGCAAGGCTGCCGGGAGTTCGCCTCGGACGCGCAGGCGGACAACGAGCTCAGCGCCGCTGCCCACCGTGCTCTAGGCTTCACCGACGTTGGATTGGTTCGCTGTTTCCGAAAGGACCTCTAGGCCGGCCCCGTGCATGACTGTGCGTGCCGCTTATCGCCCTACCTCTTGTCCTCAAGACGAGTCGAACGATGATCCCCGGAACGGCTGGCAATCGCGTCCGGAATAGGGCAGCTTTCTCGGTCAACGCCCTGCCGGATTCGGATGGGTCTGTGCCTCCCCATACAGGCGGCCCCGCCGGCGGCTCAACGTAAGAAGAACTCCGATGCTTCTACAACTACTGGCCGTGTCAATCTTGGCGAGCCCGCCTTCGCCCGGTCGGGCTGTCGTCGATCAGGCGTCGGCGCCGACCGAGTCGCCCGACTCTGCCGTCGTACTCCGGGTGACGGGTGACGTGACGAACCCCCTGTCGCTGAACCTCGAACAGTTGAGCGCGCGGCCGCATCACGAGGCACAGACGACCATCCACGATCGCACCGTCACCTATCGGGGTGTATCTCTGCCCGAGCTTCTTGAGCTGGTCGGCATTCCGGAGGGCAGGGAACTGCTGCGCACGGTGGTTTTCGCCCGCGGCGCCGACGGTTACGAGGTCGTGTTCGCCCTCGCCGAACTCTCGAGCGACTTCACAGATCGCCTCGTTCTGATCGCCGATTTGCGGGACGGCGAACCGTTGCCCGCCAAAGAGGCCCCCCTACGGTTGGTGGTGCCAGGGGAGAAGCGAGGCGCGCGATCGGTGTGGCAGGTCGTCGAAATTGAAGTCCGCACTCTCCCGTAGGTGCTGGGCGCGAGAGGCACCTGAGAGCCGTCCCTGGAGGGCGAGATGGCCGCGGTCGTCTTCATGAGAGGGGTCAATGTCGGTGGGCGCCGGAGATTCCGGCCCGCGGCTCTCGCGAGAGAGTTGTCGGCTTTCGATGTTGTCAACATCGGTGCGGCCGGAACCTTCGTCGTCCACAAGTCGGTCAGCCAGGCCACGCTGCGCGCCGAGTTGGTCCGACGGCTGCCGTTCGAGGCAGAGCTCATGATCTGCCGAGGGCGTGACGTCATCGAGTTGGTGTCGGCTGACCCGTACCCGAGCTCTGCGTCTGCGCAGGGTGTCCGCCGGTTCGTCAGCGTGCTGGCGAAACGACCCCGGGGGACGCCGGACTTTCCCATCCGCCGACCCGCAGGAGGAGAGTGGCAGGTCGAGGTCGTCGGTTTGCGTGGCCGCTTCGCCCTCAGCTTGTGGCGGCACATCAGCAAGTCACGGGTCTATCCCAACGAAGTCGTGGAGAGCGAGTTCGCGATTCCAGCCACGACCCGCAACTGGGACACCATCACAAAGATCTGCAAAACGCTTCGAAGAGCATGATACGGCCGGGCCCCATGTCGGTGCCGAACGTCGTGGACACCTCGCCCGGCCGATTTGGCTGCATCTAGAGGACGGGGGTTTAGTTTTGTGGCCGCTCACTGTACCTTCGGCTCTGGCAATTCGGAGCGGTGCCCCACCGATCGCACTCTAGCCGCGGTTTCTATCCATGTTGAAGCGCGAAGGCAACAAAGTCTGGCTCGATCTCGATCCGCTATACCCTCCACCCGGTAGACAGCCGAACACGGTCTTCAAGTCGATGGCCATAGCCTTTCAGGCCATGGGCTCCCGCACGACCTACCTGGACCTGATGGGGCTCTCGGCGGCGGCGTTCCGATTGCAGGTTGGCATCAACCTGTGTCCCAGCTCGCCGCATCCTCATCTCGGCTACCCGTGCGACAGGTTGGCGCAGCGGGCACTTGGCTTCGACTTCGTCGAATACGCTTGGGATCCCAATCACACTGA
>JASFMO010000476.1:0-3033 GCA_050117535.1 Gemmatimonadales bacterium
TGGCGTGAGGTCCAGAAGCTCCGCCACCCGGGACAGCGTCTCCGGGGCGAGCCAGCCTCTGACCTCCTGTGCCAAGTTCAAGGCCGGCAGCAACGCCGCCCGCTTGTCCGGATATCGCGTCAGGATCTTTTCGAAGCGGTCCTTGTATTCCGCCTCGAAGAGCGGTGCGTCGGGGTCCCCTACCGCCCGCTGTGACGGCTGGGCGCTGACGATGGCCGGGTGCATCCCATCGCTCATCGGTCGATCTCCCCGAGCACGATATCGATGCTCGCGTTCACGGCTATGACATCGGCGATCATCTCGCCTTCCACCAGGGCACCTAGGTTTGACATGTTCATGAAGGACGGTGTCCGGTACCGAATGCGTACCGGCTTCGGGCCGCCGTCGGCGGCCACGAACAGGCCCAACTCGCCTTTCGAGCTCTCGATGGAGTACCACACTTCGCCGGCCGGAACCTTGAGGCCCTCCATCACCAGCTTGAAGTGGGAGATCATGCCATCGATCGAGTTCATCACGGCCGACTTCGGCGGCAAGATGACTCTCGGATCCTCGACGTTGATCGGTCCACCGGGAACTCGATCCAACGCCTGCTCCAGGATCCGCAACGACTGCCGCATCTCCTCCATCCGCACCAGATAGCGATCGTATGTGTCTCCGTACTCGCCAATCGGGACGTCGAAGTCGTAGGACTCATAGTCCAAATACGGCTTGTCCTTGCGCACGTCGTACGCTACGCCCGAGGCACGGAGGTTCGGGCCGCAAAGCCCGTTGTTGATGGCAGCTTCCGCCCCCATCACGCCGACCCCCTGCGTGCGACCGATCCAAATCGAATTCTGTGTCAGCAGTCGGTCGGTCTCATCGAGCGTCTTGGGGAACGTCTCGACGAACTCTCGCACGCCGTCGAGCCAACCCGGCGGCACGTCGGCCAGCATCCCACCGATCCGCGACGCGCTGGTCGTCATGCGCGCGCCGACGTAGGCCTCGTGCAAGTTGTAGATGCGTTCTCGCTCTTGGAACGTGTAGAGAAACGGCGTGAAAGCCCCGATGTCGATCGCCGTCGTCCCCACCCAGATCAGGTGCGAGAGAATCCGGTTGAGCTCCATACAGATGACACGGATCACTTCACAGCGCGGCGTGATATCGATGCCCAGCAGTTTCTCGACCGCTAACGCATAGCCGATGTTGTACATCATCGGCGCCAGGTAGTCCATGCGGTCGGTCAGCGGAATGTTCTGGTTCCAGGTCCGGTACTCGCCCAGCTTCTCGAACCCCGTGTGCAGGTAACCGATGTGAGGCGTGCACTTGATGATCTTCTCGCCGTCCAGCTCGACCACGATCCGCAGTACTCCATGGGTCGCCGGGTGCTGCGGGCCGATGTTGAGGATCATGTTCTGCGTCGCGAGACCCGGTTGACCGTCTGCCTCCGTCCCGACATCGCTCCGTCGGGCTCGGTCCAGCGCCGCGGCCACCGACAGCTCTTGCATGCTGTAGATGTCCTCGAGATCCCGCGACAGCGCACGCCTCGTCTGCTCGGCGCGCGTGAACCGCCCGCGCAACGGAAAATCTTTGCGGAGTGGATAGCCCTCCTCGTAGTTCTCCGGCATCAGCATGCGCCGTAGATCGGGATGGCCCTCGAACGTCACGCCGAACATGTCGTAGACCTCACGTTCGAGCCAATCCGCGGCACGCCAGATCTCGTAGGCGCTCTTCAGCTTGGGACGATCGAGTGGAACCTCCGCCTTGACTCGCAGCGGGCGCGATTCCTTGGTCGACCAGAGTTGGTAGACGACCTGGATGGGCCGGCCACCGCCATAGTCGAGGCCGGTCACGTCCTTCAGCATGTCGTAGCCGCGAGAGTCCCGCAGATAGCTGAGGATCTCGAAGCTGCGGTCCGGGTCGACATAAGCCACCGTCTCGCCGGCGGCATCGAGCTCAACGGCCCTGACCGCCTCCGAGAACCTGGAACGGAGATCCGCTACGTCCGGCTGTTCCACCGCGTTCACGTTTCGCTCACCCGAGATCGTACTCGACGACATTCAGCAGCGTCCTGTCGTTCACATTCGCGCCGATCGCGGCCGGAGTCTCCTCCGTTCAGACCGATCGGCATTCGCCGGGCGGGCGCTTGGACCCGTCCCGGCCCCGTCACTCTTTGCGGTCGCCTGGGCGAAGGATGGGAGAAGAGCTCTCCAAGCCGCTGACCCGATTCTGGAACGTCGAGTTCCCGAACGGCTCAGCAATAAGCTCCACGTCCTCGGGCGAAAGATGTGGCCTGCCAGCGGCCTCCGGATCCTCCTCGCGCGGGCGCGTATCGACGACCGATTCGCCCTTGATCTTCTCGCGTATCATTAGCAAGCCGTAGAGGAGGCCCTCGGGTCGCGGTGGACACCCGGGGACGTACACATCGACAGGCACGACCGTGTCGATACCTTGCGCCAGGGTATACGTATCGAACACGCCTCCCGTCGAAGCGCAGGCTCCCATGCTGATGCACCACTTGGGTTGGGGCATCTGATCCCAGATGCGGCGCATCACTGGGGCCATTTTGTAAGAGACGCGGCCCGCCACGATCATGACATCCGCCTGCCTCGGCGTGTAGCCCATCCGCTCCATACCGTAGCGCGCGATGTCATATTTCGACGCCGCAGCCGCCATCATCTCGATCGCACAGCAGGCCGTGCCGAACGGCATGGGCCACAGGCTGTTGCGCCTGGCCCAGTTCACCAAGTCATCGAGGCGGGCCAGGATGAAACTGCGCGGAATCTCTGACTCTGCCAGACGACGATCACGACTAACCGTGCTATTGTCTCCCTTTGACATCATCTATCCTTCACTACCCAGACACAGTCCAAAAACCTCAGACATCGTAGTCACTGATCCCACTCCAACGCACCTTTTCGCCATTCATAGACCAGCCCGGCGATCAGCAATAGCAGGAATATCGAGATCGCCACAAAACCCGACAGGCCCAGCTGCCTGAAGACGACGGCCCAAGTGAACAGAACCACAACCTCGACGTCGAACAGCAGAAACAGC
>JASFMO010000477.1:0-3013 GCA_050117535.1 Gemmatimonadales bacterium
AAGCCGCGGAAGGGGCCCTACTGAGTCGAATTTCGTACGGGCGCTGCCGCGTCCGTGCTGATCAAGCCGTCAGCGCCGGCTGAACCGTGGGCTCCGCGCCCGCCCACAGCCCCCGATAAAACAGAAGCACCGCCAGCGAATAGAGATTGGCCGCCAGCAGAGGCACACCCAGCAGCAGCGGCCAGCGTGGCAGGTAGTAGACGGCCCCTACGACCAGCACCGCATGCGCGACCAGCCCAACCAGCCAGGCGGCCCGCCGGTTACGAGTCAAAGACGACACGTAGAGGATGAGCAGGCCAGAGATCAGTAGTAGAGGGGCGCCCCACTCGAAGATCAGGCCGGGCACCAGGAAGAACAGACCGGCGAACCCAAGCGGCACGCTCAGCACCGCCCAAAGGGCGTAGTGGATCTCGACGAGCGGATACGAACGATTCATCGTGACTGGTTGACTCCCTGTTCGCTTCGCGACTGTGGCAAACCCGGCCCCAGCTTACTGTCCCAACGGCGGTCGAGCAAGCCCGGCCAAGGGCCGCTCGCCGGAACTTGCCCCTTGCGCAACAACGGTCCAGCCTTATTAACGGTACGCGAGTCGCATGAGGCCACACCCCAACCGGATGGAGTCGCCATGGCACTGGCCACCAACCTGGGATACCCGCGGATCGGACCCGATCGCGAGCTGAAGCGCGCGACGGAGGCCTACTGGAAAGGCGAGCTTGGAGCCGAAGACCTGCGGCGAACCGGCGAGCGCTTGCGCCAGCTGGCATGGAGGGTCCAGCGCGAGGCCGGTATCGATGTCATTCCCTGCAACGACTTCTCGTTCTACGACCAGGTGCTGGACACTGTGGCCATGGTGGGCGCGGTTCCGGCGCGCTACGGCTGGAACGGCGGGGGCGTAGATCTCGATACCTATTTTGCCATGGCCCGCGGTGCCCAGCGCGAGGGGCTCGACGTGGGTGCGATGGAGATGACCAAGTGGTTCGACACCAACTACCACTACATCGTGCCCGAGCTCGAACCGGGACAGACGCTTTCGTTGTCCACCGAGAAAGCCGTCGAAGAGCTGAGCGAAGCGAAGCTTTTCGGGGTCGACGCGAAACCGGTGCTCGTCGGCCCCGTTAGCCTGATCCTGCTCGGTAAGTCGCGCGCGCCCGGCTTCGATCCGCTGTCGGAGCTGCTGGACGAACTGCTCGCCGTCTACGGGGACGCGGTCGAGCGACTGGCGAGCGCCGGCGCGGACTGGATCCAGATCGACGAGCCATTCCTGGTCGGCGACTGCAGCTCGGACGAGCTGGCGGCGCTGCAACGGGCCTGCGAGGTCCTGTCGTCCAAGAAAGGCAACGCGCGTCTGGTCCTGCAAACGTACTTTGGGCATGTTGGGGACGCGTACCCCCTGCTCCGCGACTTGCCAGTCGATGCGCTGGGCCTCGACTTCGTCCGCGGCGCCGAGAACTTCGAGCTGATCGAGCGGCACGGCATCCCGGCGGATAAGTGGTTGGTCGCCGGCGTCGTCGACGGCCGCAATATCTGGATCACCGACTTGCAAGCCGCGCTGCAGCGCCTCGAGGCCCTGGCCGAGTCGGCCGGCGGCGGCGACCGGCTGATGGTCGGCCCCTCGTGCTCGCTGCTCCATGTGCCGATCGACGTCGAGCGAGAGGCGGGCCTCGATACGGAACTGCGCTCGTGGCTCTGCTTCGCCAATCAGAAGCTCCACGAGATCGTTGCCCTAACGCGCGGGCTCAACGAGGGCCGTGACGCGATCGCGCCCGCCTTGGAGGCCAATGCCAAGGCCCTGGAATCACGCCGCTCGTCGCCGCGCACGCGCAATCCTGCGGTTCGCGACCGATTGGCGGCGCTGGGGCCCGAAGCCGGAGACCGCGCCAGCGAGTTCCCTGTGCGACGCACGGCCCAGAGCCGCGTCTTGTCGCTGCCACCGCTTCTGCCGACGACTTCGATCGGATCCTATCCGCAGACGGCGGAGGTACGCCGGATGCGAAGCCGCTTCCGCAAAGGCGAGATCTCAGAGCGTGACTACGAGACATTTATCGAAGAGGAAACGCGGCGCGTCATCGAGCTGCAGGAAGAGATAGGCCTGGATGTCTTGGTGCACGGCGAGTTCGAACGCACCGACATGGTCGAGTACTTCGCCCAAAGCATGGAGGGCTACGCGTTCACGCAGCACGCCTGGGTCCAATCCTACGGATCACGCTACGTTCGACCGCCGGTTCTCTTCGGCGATATCCATCGACCGGGCCCGATGACCGTCCGCTGGTTTCAGTTCGCACAATCGCTGACCGATCGGCCGGTGAAGGGGATGCTGACGGGCCCGGTCACCATGCTGCAGTGGTCCTTCGTCCGCGACGATCAGCCGCGGGCCGACACCTGCCGGCAGTTGGCGCTGGCGGTGCGCGACGAGGTACTGGACCTCGAGGCGGCAGGCGCCAAGGTGATCCAGGTCGACGAGCCGGCCCTGAGGGAGGGTTTGCCGCTTCGGCGCGCCGACTGGACCGATTACCTGGACTGGGCGGTCGGCGCATTCCGCCTGGCCACCGGCGGCGTCGCCGATTCGACACAGATCCACACGCACATGTGCTACAGCGAGTTCAACGAGATCATCGAGGCGATCGCGGCCATGGACGCGGATGTCTTGCTGATCGAGAACGCGCGCTCGGGCGCTGAATTGCTGGAAGTATTCAAGGACTTTGACTACCGGAACGATATCGGTCCCGGTGTCTACGACATACACTCGCCCCGCGTGCCACCCATTGAAGAGATGTCGAACCAGCTGCGCGCATCGCTGGGCGTGCTCGAGACCGGGCAGGTCTGGGTTACCCCCGATTGTGGCTTGAAGACGCGTACGTACGACGAGTGCGTGCCCGCGCTTCGTAACATGGTGGACGCCGCGAAACGCGTCCGCTCGAATCTCGCGACATGAGGACTTTGGGCGACCCCGCCCGGTCCGTCATAGGAGGTCGTACAATGAAATCGCTGCGCCTGGCGTGCAGTCTCATGATTC
>JASFMO010000478.1:0-3006 GCA_050117535.1 Gemmatimonadales bacterium
GTTCGACCGCCCGTATCCAGGTATCCTGAACCACGTCTTCCGCGTCGAGCTCGCACCCACCCATCAACCGCAACACGAACTGGTAGAGCCGCGGCGTGTGACGCCGGTACAACTCGCGGAAGGCCCCTTCGTCGCCTTCACCCTGTATCGCTTCTGCGAGCGCCCGATCGGGGGGCTCACCGGCCCAGTCTCTCTTCATGTCATCTCTGAGTGTCGCGAGCGGCGAAAAAGGTTGGTTTACTGGGTTCCGGCGGTTTGTCGCGCCCCATCGCCGTCGTCATCCCCATCGTCATCGCGATTCCCAGCGATGAGGATAGCGATGACGATGAGGATGACGATGGGGAGTAAGAGTTACTTACTGTCCATGAATGGATAACGATAGTCACGCGGCGGAACGAAATTCTCTTTGATCGTCCGCGGGGATACCCAACGGGCCAGGTTGATACCCGAACCCGCCTTGTCGTTCGTTCCACTGGCTCGGCCGCCGCCGAACGGCTGTTGACCGACCACGGCGCCGGTCGGTTTGTCGTTGATGTAGTAGTTGCCCGCCGTGTAGCGGAGCACCCGGCTGGCCTCGGCAATCGCCTCGCGATCGCGCGCGAAGATCGCCCCCGTCAGCGCATAGGTCGATGCGGTGTCGCACAACTCGAGCATTTCCGCCCACTGCTTGTCAGGATAGACGTACAGCGTCAGCACGGGCCCGAAGATCTCCTCGCACATCAGCCGCGTCTTGGGATCGTGGCTCACGACCACCGTCGGCTCGATGAAGTAGCCATCGCTGTCGTCGAAGCCGCCGCCGGCGATGATCTCCATTTCGGCGCTGTTCTTTGCCTCGACGATATACTCCGAGATGCTCCGGAACGCGCTCTTGTCGATCACGGCACACATGAAGTTCCGGAAGTCGCGTGGATCGCCCATCTTGATGTCGCCCACCGATTCGACCAGCTGTTCCTTGACCTGCGGCCAGATCGACTCGGGGATGTAGGCGCGCGACGCGGCGCTGCATTTCTGTCCCTGGTACTCGAACGCGCCCCGGACCAACGCCACGACCAGCGCATCAAGATCCGCGCTGTTATGCGCCACGACAAAGTCCTTGCCGCCCGTTTCTCCCACGATACGCGGATAGTTCCGGTAGTTACGCAGGTTCTCGGCCATCTTCTGCCACAGCATCAAGAAGACTTCGGTCGAGCCGGTGTAGTGGAGCCCGGCGTAGTGAGGGCTCGGGAGAATCGCGTCGGTCAATGCCGCCGAGTCGCCGATCACGAAGTTGATCACCCCATCCGGCAGTCCCGCTTCCATCAACACCTTCATAACGAAGTAGTTGCTGTAGATCGACGTGCGCGAGGGCTTCCAGAGCGAGACGCCACCCATCAGCGCCGGCGCCGTGGGCAGATTGCCGCCGATCGACGTGAAGTTGAACGGCGTGATCGCGTAGACGAAGCCCTCCAGCGGCCGGTGCTCGAGCCGGTTCCACACGCCGGCATCGTTGAGCTCCGGTTGCTCCTTGTAGATCTTCTCGGCGTAGTAGGCGTTGAAGCGCCAAAAATCGATCAACTCGGCGGCGGCGTCGATCTCGGCCTGGTGGGCCGTCTTGCTCTGACCCAGCATCGTGGCGGCGTTCACTGTGTCGCGCCACGGCCCGGCCAGCAGATCCGCCGCCTTGAGGAACACGGCCGCACGGTCCTCCCAGGGCAGTAACGACCATTCCTGCCACGCCCGCTGCGATGCCGCGATGGCCGACTCTATCTCTTTCCGACCGCCCTTCTGCCAGGTGGCCAGCACATGGCCGTGGTCGTGGGGCATGACGTAGTTCCCCGTCTCGCCCGTGCGCACTTCCTGGCCATCGATGATCAACGGGATGTCGATCTGCTGACTGGCCAGCTCGTCCAGTTTCTTCTTGAGCGACTCTCGCTCCGGCGTGCCCGGGGCGTAGGAGCGAATCGGCTCGTTACGAGGCTTCGGGACTGTGAAGATCGCGCTAGACATGGTCGTTCCTCTGTATGATTGCGTGACGGGATTTGGCCTTCTCGGGTGCCGTAGCTTCGCATGCCGACTCCGCGTTGGCAAGTACTGACGCGACGGGTTCCCTCAGCGGAATCGCGACCGCTGGCCGCCCCCCACTCGCCTATCGCGAGCGGGGACGCGAGCCCGTATCTTCCGAGACTTTCACGGCTGCCTCTGGCCCTTGGACACACGACCCCAACCATGCGGAGGGACCATGCGCAAGATCGGAATCACGGCGATTGGCCTGACGATGCTAGCAGCGACCGGCGCGCCGCCGTCGGCCAGCGGCGGGATCGGGGCTCAGGACCGCGAGCTTGCCTGCATCACCATGAATACGGACCGCTTGCCGCTCGACTCGCGGAGCAGTCCGCTCGACTCGGTGAGCTTCTCGATCCAGAACAGCCCTGTGAAGGTCTGCTACGGTAGACCCGCGGCCCGCGGACGCGAGATCTTCGGAGGTCTGCTACCGTACGGGAAGCTCTGGCGAACCGGCGCGAACGAGCCCACGATGATTCATACCTCGCTCGCCCTCTCGATCGCGGGCATCGAGGTTGAGCCCGGCAGCTATTCGCTGTACACCGTGCCGGGCGAATCGGAATGGGAGATCATCGTCAACCGCTCGACGGCTCAGTGGGGTCACGAGGGTAGCTACGAAAGCGTTAGCGCTCAGGAAGTCGGACGCGCGAAAGCGAAGCCGGAAGCGACCGAAGGAAAGGTCGAAGTCTTCACGATACGCGCCGAGCCGACCGAGACAGGCGGGGCCACGATCGTGCTCGAGTGGGAGCGTACCCGCGTCGAAATCCCGGTTGGGGCTTCGGGAGCGTAGGGACGATCACTCTCCCGGCTTGGGAGCCGCGGCGCTACGGCTTCCGCGGCTCCTTAGGCCGGTCCGCGCTCCAGGATGCGCCGGACATGGCGTTCGGCTGCGGCCTCCGGAGACTCGTTCTTGTCCGCGGCCTCGCGGAATATCAACTGGAGCGCATCGCGGATCGAAAGGATCTT
>JASFMO010000479.1:0-3000 GCA_050117535.1 Gemmatimonadales bacterium
GAGTAGGCCGAGGGCGGCGGGGAGTGGGTCGTCGGAGCGGAGCTGGTTTTGGGACCCCGCGGTCACGGCGCCAGCCGCGAGCGCGGGGGAGGCCGAAGCGAGACGACCCGCTCCCCGCCATCCTGTCAGCTAGAACAAGCCGCATGATCCCGAACCCAGCAGGCCCTAGCCGGGGATGCGCTCCTGCAAGCGCCGCAGAACCGGCGGGGAGACGAAACGTGAAACGTCACCACCCAAGAGAGCGATCTCGCGCACTAGCGAAGCGCTGAGAAATGTGTACTCGCCGGCCGGGGTCATGAACACCATCTCCAGGTCCGGCAGCAGCTCACGGTTCATCAGCGCCATCTGGAACTCGTACTCGAAGTCGCTCACCGCGCGTAGCCCGCGAACCACGATCCGCGCGCCGATCTCCTGGCAGAAGTCGACCAGCAGGCCGCTGAACTCCACCGCCTCGACGCGCGGCTCTGCCGCGAAGCATTCCCCGATCATCTCGATCTTCTCAGCGACGGAGAACAGGCCGTCCTTCTGATGGGTTGGATGATGCGCGACCGCGAGTATCAAATGATCGACGAACTTGAGGCTGCGCCGCGCTATGTCTTCGTGACCCCGGGTCAACGGGTCAAAGGTACCCGGGTAGATGGCGACCCTCGGTTCGCTCATGTGCTCTCCTCCTCTAGATCGCTGGCGGCGATGAACGCGATGACCGTGTCACCGTATCGCCGCTCTTCCGCGCTTGGCGGCAACTCGATCCGCTCGCCGCGCTCGTACTCCACGGACAGTAGACCCGAGAACGGCTCCCGTACATACCGTTTGACCAGTCGGGCCGCCAGCCCCCGAGCGTACGGCGGATCGGCGAACGCGATGTCGTAGCCGCCGCGCTCGACGCCCGTCAGGTACGAGAACACGTCGGCGCCCACCACCGTGCACAGATCGCGGGCCGCCAGTGCGGCGATATTCGCGCGCAGGCATTCCAGCGCCCGGCGATCCCGCTCCACGAACGTCGCATGCTCGGCCCCGCGCGACAGCGCCTCCAGACCCAGCGCGCCGCTGCCCGCGAACAGATCGAGAACGCGGGCACCCTCCAGATCGGCCGCCAGCACGTTCAGCCACGCCTCGCGCGCCCGCCCGGGTGTGGGCCGCACCGACCGCGCCCGCGGCACCTTCAACCGCCGGCGCCCCCAGCGCCCCGCTATGATTCGGATCTCGCCCAAGCCGCCTCGCTCGGCCGCACGTCGAGCACTTGCGCCTGGACGTACTCGACGCCCTGCCACTCGCGGATCCCCAACTGGAACGCGAGATCGACTCGCGACGATTCGCGCAGCCACTCGCTCTCGGCCGCCTGGCCAAAGGCGATCGCTTCCGGCGATGCGCCGTTCCCCGTCTCGATCCGCAGGCGTAGGTGATCCTCGCCGACGATCTCGGGCCGCGCCAGCAGGCCGACATCCCTGGCCAGGAAAACCGGTTTCGGGTTGCCCTGCCCGAATGGCCCGAAATGCGCCAGGAAGCGCCACAACTCCGCGGTGACCTCGGACATCGACAGCTCGTGGTCGATGCGCAGCCGCGGCCTGAGATCCTCGACGGCGAGGCGTTGATGCGCCACCGCGTTCAGAGCGTCACGAAACGCCGGCACCGCGTCCGATCGGATCACCAGGCCCGCCGCCGCCTTGTGGCCGCCGAACTGCTCGAGGTGCCCCTCGCAGGCTTTCAGCGCATCGTAGAGGTGGAAGCCCGGGATCGAGCGACCCGAGCCCCGGCCTTTGTCACCGTCCAACGCGATGAGAACGGTGGGACGATAGTACGCCTCCAGCACGCGTGAGGCGACGATGCCGATGACGCCGGGGTGCCAACCCTGCGCGGCCAGCACGATCGCCCAGTCGCGGTCCGCGTCGTAGGCCTCCTCCAGCAGCGCCTTCGCCTGTTCCAGCGTCGCCCGATCCTCCTCCTGCCGCTGCCGATTCTCGGCATCGACGACCTCGGCCAGTGCCTGTGCCTCGACATCGTCGTCGGAGAGCAGCAACCGCACGCCCCGCATCGCCTCGCCCATCCGCCCCACGGCGTTCAGGCGCGGTCCCAAGACGAAGGCGATCTGGCCGGCGTTGATCGGCCGCTCCGGCTTGAGACCCGACACCCGCAGCAGCGCCCGCAACCCCGCGTTCGGCGTCCGCTGCAATACCTTGAGACCGAAGCGGGTCAACACGCGGTTCTCCCCCGTCAGCGGCACCAGATCGGCCACGGTCGGAATCGCAACCAGGTCAAGATACTTGTAGAGGTCGGTCGCGGCGCGGCCGCGCCGCTCGTACAGAGCGTGCAGGAGCTTGAACGCGACGCCGGCACCGCAGAGGACCTTCTCCGGGTATGTACAGTCGGGCCGATGCGGATTGAGAACGGCCGTCGCCGGCGGAAGCTGCGCGGGCGGCGTGTGGTGGTCGGTGACCACGACGTCTATCCCCTCGCTCGCCGCTGCCGCCACCGTCTCGTGCGCCATGATCCCGCAGTCGACGGTCAGCACGCACCCAGCGCCCGCCTCGACCGCCCGGGCCAAGCCGGCGGGGCCGAAATCATAGCCGTGCGCCAGCCGGTTCGGCACGAAGGCTTCGACGCGGGCGCCCAACTCGCGCAGCGCGCGAACCAGCAGCGTGGAGCCGCAGACGCCGTCGACGTCGTAGTCGCCATGGACCAGAAGGAACTCCCCCGCATCGATGGCTCGCGAGAGGCGTTCCACGGCCTTTTCCATGTCGGCCATCGACCACGGGTCGTGGAGATTCTGCAGCTGCGGTCGCAGAAAAGCCTTGGCCAGATCGGGCGTGTCGTAGCCGCGGCGCGTCAAGATCGCCGCGACCGGCGCCGGCAACTTCAGTCGCGCGACCAGCCTGTCCACGGCCGTCGCATCGGCCGGCTTCGGCAAAGCGAGCGCCGGTCTCACCGCGCGCGCCTCTCTCCCGACATCTTCACCACGTCAGTTCGAATCTCTAGCTTTCGGGTCCGGTCAACCGTCCGGCT